>JAEHCY010000266.1 GCA_016880695.1 Chromatiaceae bacterium
ATCAGGTGCTCCAGACCGAACAGGCTACCGAACAGGAGCCCGAACAGGCTGGCGGAGACGCCGCCAAAGATCAGCAAGGGGGCGAAGGCAAAGCGGCCCCGCAACCCAAGTCCCACGCCCAGCAGCAAGAGCCCCTGCCCCAGGTCGCCGAACATATAGCCAAACAGCAGGGGCACCACCGCGGCGAGCAGGGGGGTGGGATCGGCCTCGTCGTGCGCGGGCACCCCCAGCGCCCGGGCAAACACCTCGAAGGGGCGTAGCCAGGGCGGATTGACCAGCACCTGCGGCGCTCGCAGTCCCTCCGGGGCAGCGGCAAAGCGCAACAGGGCACCCGCGCCGCCCCGCTCCAGCGCCTCGACCAGCGGCCCACTGGCGCCCGAGTCAGTCCAGCCGGTGATCCAGACGAAGTGCTCGCTGGCACGCTCAAGCGCACCCACGTTGACCTGGAACCAGTGCAGCGGGGCCACCTCCGCCAGCGCCTGCCCGAGCTGGTAGCGCTCGAACAGGGCATCGAGTCGGGCGTAGCCCTCGCCCAAGACCCGTTGGAGTTCCGCCAAATGGCCCTCCACCCCGGCGAGCGCCTGGGTGGCGCTGCCCTTGAGCCAGGCCGGGCGCTCGATGACGCGACCCTTCACCGCCGTGATCCCTTCCCGTGCCTCCGCCATGCGTGCCGCCGGCCCCACCACCAGGATGCAGCGCTCATCCTCCCAGGGCACGGAGCGGAACAGGCAATCCTCGGGCAGCCGGAGGTTGGCCCCCAGGGCGGTGAACCCGCAGAAGGAGCCTAGCAGGGGACCCGCGCCGACCAGAAGATCGAAGTCGATGGGACTCGACTGCATGTCCTGCAGAATGCGCTGCAGGTGGCAAAGCTCCGAGCGCGCGTCCTCGTCCCGTTGGATCTGGGCGATGAGCGGATCGGCCTCCGCCCGCCAGGCCGCGATGCGTTCCAGGGCCGTGGCCAGGGCAACCGCGGGCGCGGGCACCTGGGGCGAGCGCTGCCCGCGACCCCGCGACCAATACCGCGCGTAGCGCCGCGCGAGGTCCGCATAGCGCTGCAGACCCGCGGCCAGCTCGGCGACGGGCAGGTCCTCGGGCACCCCAGGGCGAACCTCCACCTCCACCGCCCCGGTGCGGGCCAGCTCGGCGAGCAGGCGCACACTCTCGCCGCGCGCACAGAGCACCTCGAACCAGCGCGCGGCGGCAGGGCGCAGCATCAGCGGGCCACCCCACCGCCCTCGAAAAGGACGCGACCGACCAGCTCCCCGCGCAACCGGCCCAGATCCAGCGCCATCACCGCCAGGTAGGCAAACAGCACACCCGGCTGCAATACCAGGCCGTGAAACAGGTGCTCCAGGCGCGCACCGGGCCGCGGCGCGGCCCCGGCCCCAGTCAGGACCTCCGGGCGGGTCGCCAGTACGCGGACCAGGCGCTCCAGGCCGGCGCGGGCGTCCCCACCCACCGCTGGCCAGCGCCGGCGCCAGGCCCCGAGCCACACAGCCCCCAGCTCCGGCCCCGCCGCGAGCAGATCGCCACCGCCGGCCGCCGCCAGCGCCTCCCGCCGCAAGTGACCCGCCGCATCGAGCCAGCCACGGACGTGAAAGTCGCCCGAGGCCCAGGGCGGGGCCGCTTCTCCACCCAACAGATGCTGCAGCAGCGGTAGATCGGCCAGCCACCCCACCCAGCCCACCGCCGGCCGCCAGGACTCCGGGGCCCAGCCCTGGACCTCCTCCACCCTGCGTCGGAACTGCCGGCGCAGGGCCTGCTCGATCTCGTGGCTATCGCTCAGCTCGGAGATTCCCGCCACCCAACCTCTCAGCGCGGTGGCGCGGAGCTCCTGTAGATAGGCCGGGTAGGCGCGCACCGCCCCCAGGCGCTGCCACTCGCCCTCGCTCAGACGCCCGGCGAAGCGTGCCTGGACCCGGGCCTGGGCGTAGGCGAGGCGGCTCGCGGGCATCAGCCCCCTCCCCCGACCATCTCATCGCACAGGGCGGCGATGGCCTGCTCCAGGTGCCGCTGCTGCTCCGCGGAAGGACCTTCCGCCGCCGAGGGTGTCCGCCGCAGCAGCGCCGTGAGGGTCTGCTCGACCTTGCGGTCGCACAGGGCGTGCAGCGCCGCCTCGCGCGCCTCTGCCCGCCGCTCCACCCGTCGTGCCTGCTCGCGGGCGGCGGCCAGGATCGCCTCTGCCTGACGCTGGCACTGGGCAACCACCTCCCGCGCCGCGCGCTCGCGGAGCAGCACACGGTTGATGGCCGCATCCACCGTTTCGGTGTCGGCGTTCGTCGCGGGCGAAGTGCGGGTCGGAGGGCGCTCAAACATCGCGGACCGCCTCGGGCTCCCGGGGGTTACCGAGGGAGAAGGCTACACCCATCGGGGGGCGAAACCTACAGACGGATTGGTGGATGCGCTGCGCTTATCCACCGTCATTGCGGCTCCCTTCGTCGCTGGACGCGGCGGGAATTGGGCGCTCAGAGCAGGGTGGCGTAGCGCTCCCGCACCCGCTCATCGCCGCCGATGAGCACCCGCTCGCCGAGCTCGATCCAGGCATGGGCGTTGAAGCCGTCCTTGCCCATGGCGGCACCGATGCGCAGCCGCGCCGGGATGCCCCGCCGCCCCAGCAAGAACCAGAGCACCAGGGCTTGGCGCAGACAGCTCGCGCGATAGGGGCCGTGCCGAGCGGCGGTGGCGACCATGCGGGCGGCGGTAGTGGCCCAGGCGAGGTCCGGCTCCGGCTCCGCCGCGGCCCCTTCGGGAATGCGCTGGCCGATCCAGCGCCGGCAGCGCTGGAACCCGAACAGCCGCAGCCCGAGCTCCGCCAGCGGAAGCAGCAGGGCAGCGCTCAGGAGCAGCCGCCACTCCGCCCCCGAGAGCGCCCTGAGCTTAGCCAGCCGCGCCGGCATCGCCATCGGCTGACCGGACCTCGATCAGACCCGCCGCCGCCAGCTTCTCCAGGAGCTCGTCGAGGTCCCGTGCCAGGCGCTGGGGGTCGACCTCGTATTCGGCCAGGAGTGCGTCGAACACCTGCTCGGGGGTCCCGCCCTGTTGCAGCAGCTCCCAGATGCGGGCGCCCACCTCGTCGAGACCGAAGTAGCGCTCACCCTTGAGATCGAGCAGGACCCCTTCGCCGGCAACCTCCTGGTAGAGCACATCGGAAGAGAGAGTGACAATGCGGTTCATGCGCGTGACCATAGGCAATCGATCCTGGGTAGATTACCCGCCTAGAGTATCCACTCGACCGAGGAATTGCGACCAAACCCGCCCGCATGACCACCCCACCCACCGCACCGCACACCCCGGTGATGCAGCAGTACCTGCGCATCAAGGCCGAGCACCCCGAGATGCTCCTGTTCTACCGCATGGGGGACTTCTACGAGCTGTTCTACGAGGACGCGGAACGGGCAGCGCGGCTGCTCGACATCACCCTGACCAAGCGCGGGCAGTCCGCCGGCCAGCCGATCCCCATGGCGGGGGTGCCCTACCACGCGGTGGAGGGCTACCTGGCCAGGCTGGTGCGCGCGGGGCAGTCGGTGGCCATCTGCGAGCAGACCGGCGACCCCGCCAGCAGCAAAGGGCCGGTGGAGCGGCGGGTGGCACGCATCGTCACCCCCGGTACCGTCACCGACGAGGCCCTGCTCGAGGAACGGCAGGACAATCTGCTCTGCGCCATCGCCGAGCAGGGGGAGCGGTTCGGCCTGGCGGTACTGGATCTGGGCAGCGGGCGCTTCGCGGTGCAGGAGGTCAAGGGCCTGGAGGCCCTGCGCGGCGAGCTTGGCCGGTTGCGGCCGGCGGAGACCCTGCTGGCGGAGGACTGCCGCCTCGACCAGCGCTTTCCCCTCCCCGGAGGGATCACCCGCCGCCAGGCGTGGCACTTCGACCCCGATACCGCCCAGCGCCTGCTCAGCCGCCAGTTCGGTACCCGCGATCTCTCCGGCTTCGGCTGCCAGGACCTGCCGCTGGCCGTCGGCGCGGCCGGGTGTCTGCTCGGGTACGTGCAGGATACCCAGCGCACCGCCCTGCCCCACCTCCGGGGCCTGGTCACCGAGAGCGGCGACGAGGCGCTGATCATCGACGCCGCCACCCGGCGCAACCTGGAGCTGACCCAGAGCCTGAGCGGCCGGTCCGAGCATACCCTTGCCGGGGTGATGGACCGCACGGTCACCGCCATGGGCAGCCGGCTGCTGCGGCGCTGGCTCCACCGGCCGCTGCGGGATCGGGCGGCGGTGCGCGGGCGCCACGCGGCCATCGAGGAGCTGCTGGGGCAGCGGGCATACCCAGGCATGCGGGACCTGCTCGGCGGCGTGGGCGACGTGGAGCGCATCCTCGCCCGGGTAGCCCTGCGCTCGGCCCGGCCCCGGGACCTCGCGGTGCTGCGCGATTCCCTCGAGCGGCTGCCCGAGATCCAGCGCCGCCTCGCCGGCCTTGCCACGCCGTTGCTCGACACCCTCTCCTCCCAGATCGGCGAGCATCCCGAGGTGGTGGATCTACTCGTCCGCACCATCGTCGAGAACCCCCCGGTGCTGATCCGCGACGGCGGGGTCATCGCCGCCGGCTACGACGCTGAGCTCGACGATCTGCGGGCCCTGTCGCAGAACGCAGACCAGTTCCTGCTCGATCTGGAGCAGCGGGAACGGGAGCGCACCGCC
>JAEHCY010000267.1 GCA_016880695.1 Chromatiaceae bacterium
CCGATCAGGCCGAGGATGCGCACCGCTCAGGCAATCGGTTGGCGGTGGATAACGTGCGCCAGCGTCTCGAGGCCATGTTTCCCGGAGCGGCCAGCCTCAGCGAGGGCCGCATCGAGGACGATTTCCAGGTTCGGCTGGTGCTGCCCTACCCCTGGCGCCCCCTATGAAGATCCTGGTGGTGGACGATGAGCCCCTGGCCCGCGCGCGCTTGAGCCGCCTGGTGCGGGAGCTCGGCGAGCCCTTCGAGGTGGTCGGCGAGGCGGCAGACGGCGCCGAGGCGCTGCGCCGCTGCGAGAAGGAAGCGGTGGACCTGGTTCTGCTCGACATCCGCATGCCGGTGATGGGGGGCTTGGATGCGGCGCGGGGGCTTGCGGGTTTGCCAGAGCCGCCCGCGGTCATCTTTGTCACCGCCTACCCTGAGCACGCCCTGGATGCCTTCTCTGCCCATGCGGATGACTACCTGGTCAAACCCGTCCGGCGTGAGCGGTTGCTGGAGGCCCTGCAACGGGCCCAGGTGATGACCCGGGCCCAGCGCACGGCCCTGCCGCCGGGGGGCACCGAGGACAGGCTCCCCGCGCGCCTGACTGCCAGCTACCGGGGCGGCCTGCGCACCCTGGACCTGGAGCAGATTATCTGCCTGCGGGCGGAGGATAAGTACGTCACCGCCTGTACCCGTGACGAGCACCTGCTGCTCGAGGAATCCCTCAAGCAACTGGAGGAACGCTTCCCCGGGCAGTTCCTGCGTGTGCATCGCAACGCCTTGGTGGCCTGCCGCTGGCTGCGGGGGATCGAGCGGGGCCCGGGCGGTGCCCCGGGGGCTGTTCTGGAGGGGCTCTCAGAACGGCTGCCCATCAGCCGCCGACACCTCGCGGCGGTGCGCGCCTGGCTGCGTGGGGTGGACAAGGGATAGGACCGTGCGGCGTGACATCGCCCTGGATTTGACCGAGTAGCCCAAGTGGACGGCAATGGAATTCCGCCGATCCAGGGCTTCTGGGCCATTGATCCTCGATTCCACGGTTTGGTGTTACCGGATTTCGCTACACTAGATCCTGGCTTCTTGCTTTATCCCCGCCCCGCCGCTGAGCGATGAAAGACGAGTCGAAACGGCCACGCACCCTGGTGCTGCCCCCTGCCCCCTATGCCGCGGCGCTGGCCGGGGGCTGGTGGCTCGACCGCTATCGGACGCAGCTGCCGCTGCGCTGGGGTGGGCTCGCCGAGCCCCTGGGCTGGTTGTTGGTCGCTGCCGGCTTGGTGCTGTTTGTGTGGGCGCTCTACACCCTGTACCGCCACCACACCACGGTGAATCCCTACCGGGCCGCCACCGAGCTCTGCACCGACGGGCCCTATCGCTTCAGCCGCAACCCCATCTATCTGGGCGACTGGCTCATCCTCGGTGGCGTGGCCCTGCTGATGCAGACCGGGTGGCCGCTGGTGTTCGCCCCTCTGATCTGGCTCCTGCTGCGCTACGGGGTGATTCGCCACGAGGAGGCACACCTGGAGCTTAAGTTCGGCGAGGTCTATCGCCGCTACAAGTCGCGCGTCCGACGCTGGTTATAACCCACCAAGGAGATCCACCATGTCGCTCATTCCCATGCAGTCCCCCGAATCCGCCACCGGTGAGGTGGCGGAGATTTACACCCAGATCCAGGCGGCCCTGGGCTCGGTACCGAATGCCTTCCGCATCTGGAGCCTGAACCCCATCTGGTTGCGGCAACAGTGGGAGTATGTCGGGTATTACCTGCGGCACCCCACGCTGTCGTTTCCCCTGCTGGCGGTGGTGCGCTTGCTCACCTCGGTGGGGCAGGCGTGCGGCTACTGCGTGGACCTCAATGCCGGTCTGCTGGTGCAGATGGCGGGTTGGACGCCGGATCAGGTGGCCGCCACGCGCGCCGATCTGGAAGATTCCCCCCTATCGGAGCGCGAGAAGGCCCTGGTCAGGCTGGTGTTGCAGGCGGTGCGCGATGCCAACTCGGTCACGGCCGACGATCTGGACAGGGTCAGGAGTCTCGGTTGGTCCGACCTGGAGATCTTCGACGCGGTGAACCACGGCGCCCGCCAGGTGGCTGCCGACACCCTGTTCAATACCTTCCACATCGAGCGGGATTTCTGAGCATGACCGGCATGAGCAAGGCACAGCGCTTTTTCTTTCTGGTGAGCGGTTCGCTGCTGTGGCTGGGGATCGGCCTGACGGGATTCGGCACGGCGCATTGGCTCCTTTACCTGCCCGCGGGGTTCTTCCTGTTCGCCGCCGTCACCGGCATCTGTCCGGGGCTTATTCTCTCCCGCAGGCTGTTCCCGGACCGGGACTCTGCGGCCCGTTGATCCCCAACCCTTTGAGTGCATTAGGAGAAAACCATGGCCAACCCCGTAAACCCCTTCCAAACCCCCGGCGCCTTTTCCTGGAACGAGCTGATGACCAGCGATCCCCTGGGAGCGGGCAGGTTCTACAGCGACCTGTTCGGTTGGCAGATCCAGGACGCCGGCCCGGAGATGGGCCACTACAACGTCCTCATGCTGCCCGGCGGCCAGGGGATCGGCGGCATCATGCAGACACCGCCGCAAGCGGGTGCTCACCCACCGGCCTGGGGTGTCTACATCACCGTGGCCGATACCGACGCAACCGTTGCCAGGGCCACCGATCTGGGTGCGGAGGTGGTGGTGCCGCCCGAGGACATTCCCAACGTCGGCCGTTTCGCCTGGCTTCGGGACCCCCAGGGCGCGGTGTTTGCGGTCATCGCCTACCGCATGCCGGAATGCGAAGGCTAACGCACTCGGTCGGGTTTGCAGGGATGTGGGGCCACGACAAGGGCGTGCCAGGGTTTTCTCATGGTGATCAGCGCCATTTCTCAGCTTACCCTGGCGGTAGCGAGGGCGAGCCGCTGTGTATGGTCGGCCTCGCCGCGAGAGCCCAGCGCCGGCAAGCCGGGCGCCTACGGCTCGGTGGGCTTCGGTCCCCGTCGGCAATGGTCCCGCTGCCCAGGCAAAGCTGAGCTTAGGCGCTAAACACCTTTCTGATAGACTGCCGAGAGAGTAAGCCTGGTCTTCCACTGCCCCCCTGCGATGCCCTACCGCGGTCGCCCCATTGTGCCGAACGTTTTCGCTCAGATGATTCGGCGCGGCCAGAACCGCCCAGCTTGCCCCTGCGCAAACCGGCATTCGCGCCTCTTTCGGTGTCGGCTAACCGACCAACCCTCGGCAACCGATGGATGGATGTCCCCGCCGGTGGGCGAGCGTGCCCGAACCGGTGCTCCTTCGGCCGTGCCAAACCCAACGCACTTTCGTCATCTCGCTGAGTTAGAGGAGCTCGTCGCGCCATGAGAACCCCGATCCCTGTCTCCGGACGGATGGACTTGCCGCCAGCCTGCCCCGCC
>JAEHCY010000036.1 GCA_016880695.1 Chromatiaceae bacterium
GTTATCCCGTTCGATGTCGTGAAGCTTTTTCTGCGCCCGGCGGATGTCCGGGAGCAGTGGTTCCAGCGCGGTCGCGTAGCGTTCCCCCGATGCCAGTTGCTGCTCAAGCCAGGTGGGGTTGGTCTCGTGGTTGGGGAACGCCTCGATGAAGATCTTGCGTGGCATGCGCGCCTGCTCCACGCACAGGCTCATGACGTTGCGCTCCTGCATGCGAATGCGCTCGATGGTGGCGCGCAGGACCTGGGTCAGCTCGGAGAACACTCCGGGAACCAGTTTGAACTCGAGAAACGCATCAGATACCGCTTTCATCGCCTTGCGGGTGGGTTTCGCGTCGGGTCGCCGGGTGGCGAGCCGCTCCTTCCAGGCGGTATAGAGGGCGCGCAACTCGTCGAAGCGCCGTGCCACCTCTACGGGGTCGGGGCCTGTGTCGATCGCCGGGGTGGCCGCCTCGTCGTCCACATCGTCGGTGACGACAGTCTCGGCCTTATTGAAGGGTGTGGCAATGATTTCGGGCGCGTTCGGGTCGATGAAGCCGCAGATGACGTCGGTGATGCGGATCTCCTCACGACCGACTTTGTCGAAGATGGCGAGCAGGCGCTCGATGGCCAGCGGATAGACCGACAGCGCGGCGAGCACCTGGTTGAGTCCGTCTTCGATGCGCTTGGCGATCTGCAGCTCGCCTTCCCGGGTGAGAAGCTCCACGGTGCCCATCTCGCGCATGTACATGCGCACCGGGTCAGTGGTGCGGCCGAACTCGCTGTCAACGCTCGCCAGGGCCGCGGCGGCGGCCTCCTCGGCGTCCTCGTCGTCGCTGACGACGGCGTCGCTGAGGGTTTGGTCGATCAGATCCGGGGCGGTCTCGTGCACCATGATCCCCATGTCGTTGATCATGCGCACGATGTCTTCGATCTGCTCCGGTTCGACGATACCGGGCGGAAGGTGGTCGTTCACCTCCGAATAGGTCAGGAAGCCTTGGTCCTTACCCTTGGCGATGAGCTGCTTGAGCTGAGACTGGTTCTGTTCTTGATCCATCATGAGCTGGGCTTGGGAGCGATTTAAGGCAACTGATCAAACCGGTTAGTATAGCAGCAACAATGTGAATTACTCGACATCTTGACCATCGGGTGGTTTCCGGTGGCCCCTTTGCAGCAGTTGTAGGAGCTGGCGCTTCTCCTCTGACGTCAGCTCGCTCGGTTTGTTCCGCCCCGCCAAACGCTGACCTTCCTGATTGCGGAACTGCTCGTTGAGTCGCGCGAGAGCCCCCAGGAACTCCGCCGCCATACCGCTCTCCGCCGTGACCGGTTGCAGCGTAAGCAGCCGGCGCAGGAAAACAGCCACCTCGCCCTCGCCCCAGCGCTCGATCAGTGCAGCCGTGGTGATAGTGGGGTGGGCGCGGAGAGTTTCAAGCAGTGTGGCGAGTAGCGCGATACCGCGCTGTTGCAGTCCCCGCCAGTCGGAGGGCATCTGGTCGGCCAGTGGTGCGAGGGCGGGCTGCTGGATCAGGAGTGCAATGGCGAGTCGGGCCGCGCTCACGTTCTCGGGGGTGCGTTTTCCGCGGCGGCTCGACGGCGAGCGGGTGGGTGAAGTCCCGGCTGAAGGTCCGAGGCCGAGCTGTTTGCGCTCCAGGCCCACCAACTCGGTCAGGCGTTTGACCAAGAGGTCGCGGTAGATGCCAGGGGGAACCTGCTGTAGCAGCGGCTGCGCCGCCTCCGCCAGGCGGGCGCGGCCATCGAGGCTTTCGGTGTCCAGCTCCGCCTGCAGCCGCGCGAAGAAAAACTCCGACAGCGGGGTGGCCGCTGCCAGCCGCGATGTAAAGGCCTCCTTGCCCTCTTTCCTAACCAGAGTGTCGGGGTCCTCTCCCTCGGGCAAGAAAAGGAAGCGGAACTCCCGACCCGCCCGGGCGAAGGGCAAGGCGGTCAGCATTGCTTTCCCAGCCGCTGCCTTGCCGGCCGCATCGCCATCGAAGCAGAACAGGATCTCGGGTGCGGTGCGCGAGAGCCGCTCGAGGTGCTGGGGGGTGGTGGCCGTGCCGAGGGTGGCCATCGCGAAGCGGATACCGAACTGGGCGAGGGCAATCACGTCGAGATAGCCCTCGACGATAACCACCCGCTCGAGCTGGCGCAGGGCGGTTCGCGCCTCGTACAGCCCGTAGAGCTCCGCGCCTTTATGGAACAGCGGCGTCTCGGGGGAGTTGAGGTATTTCGGTTCCCCCGGCCCGATTGTCCGTCCGCCGAAGCCGATGATGCGCCCGCGGGGGTCGCGGATGGGAAACATAATCCGGTCGCGGAAGCGGTCGTACAGGCTCCCCGGTCGCTCGGCCAGGAGGCCGCACTGGAGGAGTCTTTCGATGGTGTGGCGGTCGGCGCTCAGCACTGCGCGCAGGTTGTCCCACCCCGGCGGCGCGTAGCCCAGCCCGAACTCCGCCGCGATCTCCCCGGAGAGGCCTCGGCCCCTGAGGTATTCCACGGCGCGCGGGGCCTGGGGGTGGGTGCGTAACTGTTGGCGGTAGAATCGGGCGGCCTCCTCCAGGGTGGCATAGAGGGGCGCGAGATCCGGGCCGCGGTCCTCGCCCTCGGCCCGCGGCACCTCCAGGCCGACCATCCGGGCCAGCTCTGTCACCGCCTCGACAAAGCCGAGCCGGTCATACTCCATCAGGAAGCCCACCGCGGTCCCGTGGGCGCCGCAGCCGAAGCAGTGATAGAACTGCTTTTCGCGGCTGACGGTGAAGGAGGGCGTCTTCTCGTTGTGGAACGGGCAGCAGGCCTGAAATTCCTTTCCCGCACGGCGAAGTGATACGCGGCCGTTTATGACATCGATGATGTCGACGCGGCTCAGAACCTGGTCAATGAATTCGGGCGGAATCCTGCCGGCCATGCGGCGAGGGAACAGAAGAAAACCGAGGGGGGGTGCGGATCGTCAACCCGAGAGCTTGGCCTTGACCAGGGCACTCACCACGCCCATTTCGGCCCGACCCTGGACCTGCGGGCGCAAATGGGCCATCAACTTGCCCATGTCGCGCATGCTGCTCGCGCCGCTGGCAGCAATGGCCTCCTGGATCAATCGCTGCAGCTCTTCTTCGCTGAGGGGCTGGGGCAGGTAGGACTGGCAAAGGCTGAGCTCGGCCTCCTCCTTCTGCGCCAGGTCCTCGCGCGCCGCGCGCCGGAACTGCTCGATCGAGTCCCGGCGCTGCTTGATCATCTTTTCCAGCACGCCCAAGACCTGGTCGTCGCTGAGCTCGATCCGCTCGTCGATCTCCCTCTGCTTGATGGCCGCGACGATCAGCCGCAGCGTGCCGAGACGCGGCTTGTCGCCCGCCTTGAGGGCGGCCTTCATGTCGTCCTGGATGCGCTGCTTCAACATGGCGGGGCGGGGGTAACCCCGGGGATCAGTACTGGCGTTCCCAGCGGCGGGATTCGCGGTGGAGCTTCTTCAGGTGACGTTTGACGGCGGCGGCGCGCTGGCGCTTGCGCTCTGCGGTGGGTTTCTCGTAGAACTCGCGGCGGCGTACCTCGGCGAGGATGCCGGCCTTTTCGCAGGAGCGCTTGAATCGGCGCATGGCGATCTCGAAGGGTTCATTTTCTCTAACGCGCACGCTGGGCATTGGAACGGGTCACCTCATGAAAGCTATGGGATAATGAAAAACATAAAGGCAGAAAAGTTTAGCCGAATAGTGCCTTCACATGCAAAGATGATGCGCGCCTTCCCGGGGGTCCCGCCAGGGTCGCGCGGAATCCTCTGACGGCGGGCGCGGCGCTCCCCTCTCTCGATGATTCCGATATTCAGAAAGGTATTGTCCGATGCGCGTGCTCGGTATTGAGACCTCCTGCGACGAGACCGGCGCGGCCATCTACGATGGCGAGGCGGGCCTTCTGGCCCATGCGGTGTACTCTCAGGTAGCGCTGCACGCCGAATATGGCGGGGTGGTTCCGGAGTTGGCCTCGCGGGACCATGTCCGCAAGACGCTTCCCCTGATCCGGGAGGTCATGGGTGAGGCGGGATTGGCCGCTGGGGCGATCGATGGCGTGGCTTACACCGCGGGCCCTGGTCTCATCGGCGCCCTCTTGGTGGGGGCCGCCATCGGGCGCAGCCTTGCCTGGGCCTGGAGGGTGCCCGCGGTGGCGGTTCATCACATGGAGGGCCACCTGCTGGCCCCCATGCTGGAGGCCCCTGCCCCCGAGTTCCCCTTCGTGGCCCTACTGGTATCGGGGGGGCACACCCAGTTGGTGGAGGTGACGGGGGTCGGGCGCTATCGACTGCTGGGGGAGTCTCTCGACGACGCCGCTGGGGAAGCCTTCGACAAGATCGCCAAGATCCTTGGTCTGCCCTATCCCGGGGGTCCCGCGCTTGCCCGATTGGCCGAACGAGGTGACCCGAAGCGGTTCGAGTTCCCGCGCCCCATGACCGACCGTCCGGGGCTCGACTTCAGCTTCAGCGGGCTCAAGACCTTCACACTGAACACGCTGCACGCGGAGCTTCCGGGGACGGGGAATTCCGATCAGCTCAAGGCCGACGTGGCCCGCGCCTTCGAGGAGGCGGTGGTGGACACCCTCGTCGTCAAGTGTCGCCGCGCGGTGCGCGAGACGGGCTGCCGCCGGCTGGTGTTGTCCGGGGGGGTGGCGGCCAATCGGTGCTTGCGCGAGCGCGTGGACCTGATGATGGCCGCCGAGGGCGGGCGAAGCTACTACCCCAGGCTGGTTTTTTGCACCGACAACGGCGCCATGATTGCCTACGCCGGTTGGCAGCGCCTGCGCGCCGGCGAGCAGGTGGCGCTCGGGTTTTCCCCCAGGGCCCGCTGGCCCTTGGACAGCCTCCCGCCGGTCGGCGCCTAATCCCCTTCGGTATTCCCGATGCGGTCTTCGGCGCCGGTTAGCAGGTTGTGAATATTGCTCCGGTGACGCCAGAACAGGATCAGGGTGATTAGCACCTGCATGCCGATCAGCGCCGGTTCCGGCCAGAAATACCAGACGATTGCGGGCGCAAGCGCCATCGATACCAGCGCCGAGAGCGACGAGATCTTGACCACGTAGGCCATGAACAGCCACACCGCTGCCACCGTGAGGCCCACTGGCCAGTAAAGCCCCCACTGCACGCCGAGGGCCGTCGCCACGCCCTTGCCCCCCTGGAAACCAAAGAACACCGGATAGAGATGGCCGAGAAAGGCCGCCAGGCCGGTGGCCGCCAGGGCGAGGGCGTCCACCCCCAGCAGATGCCCGATCAACAGCGGCAGCACCCCCTTGAGGCTGTCGCCCGCGAGGGTGAGGGTTGCCGCCTTCTTGCCGCCGATGCGGAGTACATTGGTGGCCCCGGGGTTCTTCGAGCCCTGGGTCCTCGGGTCCGGCAGACCCATGAGCCGGCAGACCAGGATGGCGCTGGAAACGGAGCCGAGCAAATAGGCGCCGAGGATGAGGAGGGCAGTGGTGATCATTCCCACATTGGACCGGCAAAGGAGTGGGCGGTCAAGTTGATCGCTGTGGTGTCGGGCAACGCTGCGCCTGTCCCCAAAGGTGGCGCGGGACGATCCCTCAATACGCTGCTGCGCGCCTACTCCAGACGAACGGAGAGTCCCCGGTTCGGTTAAGCGCTGTTGGCCCCGAGCAGGCCGGAAATCGGCCGCGTCGGGAGCCGTGAAGCCCCAAGCTGGGGATCAAGGTTCGCCGCCTATTCCCAGGCCAGCAGCTCTTCATCGCCCTGGGCCTTGCCGCGCAGGGCGCGGGGCTGTCCAGTTGATGGGTCTCGATTGCCGTCAGGCGTACAACTCCGCTTGCGAGTCCAGGTGATGGCGATCTCCTCGCGTTGACACGGAGATCAATGAGTTTCGTTCGCCGAAATACGGCGTTCTGTAGGTTTGAGTCGGAGCATTGAGACCCTTCGCCACAA
>JAEHCY010000268.1 GCA_016880695.1 Chromatiaceae bacterium
CCGGGGCGCATCGTTGCTCGAGGTCTAAGTGTGCTCCTCCCCCAGGAACGACCGCAAAAACAGACCCGGTTTCCCGCTCTCGTGAGGGGCCGCTGGCAACGGCGGTCCCTCGTTTTGTGTGCCGTGAGCTTGGTTCACGGATTTGGCTGAGGTGAGGGGTAAGAGAGGAGAAGTGCAAGATGAAACGCCATAAATCCTGGTTCGCCAGTCTTTCCGCGGGTCTCTTGTTGCTCGGGCTGAGCGGATCAGCCCTGGCAGAGGAGCCGGCCGCTAAGAAGACACTCGGTAACGACCAGCAGGCACACAAGGAGTGTGCCGGCTGCCATGTCACCATCAATCCGGGCATTGTGAAGCAGCACCTGCAGAGCCCGCACGCGAACCCCAAGAAGGCGTCGGAAGAGGTGCGCTGCCATGACTGCCATGGTACCAAGCACACCACCATGGACGACTATGCCAAAGCGGAGATGCCCACCGCCGAGGTCTGCGGTGAATGCCACAAGAAGCAGCTCAAGCAGCACGCGGCGGGTAAGCACCACCTGAGCTGGTTCGGGATGAAGTCCCAGATTGCCTGGCACGGCCAACCAGGGGCCATCACCGAGCAGGGTTACCGCGGCTGCTCGGGCTGCCACAAGATCGGCGAGAAAGGCCTTGTCGGAATTGCGGAGGGCAACGCGGGCGAGCTCAAGAGTGACGGTGGCAAGGAGGCATCCCACTACCGCTATGGCAACGTGCAGTGCGACGCCTGCCATACCCGGCACACCTTCAAGAAATCCGAGGCGAAGGACCCCCGCGCCTGCTCTAACTGCCACATGGGCTTCGATCATCCGCAATGGGAAATGTACACCTCCGCCAAGCATGGGGTGATCTGGGGTATCGAGGGACACGCGGAAGACGCCCGCGCCCCCACCTGCCAGAGCTGCCACCTGATGGAAGGCAACCACGAGGTGGTCACCCCCTGGGGCTTCCTTGGCCTGCGTATCCCCACCAAGGAGAACGTGCTCGCGCTGATCGAGGTCGCGCCCACCCTCAAGGAGCCGTTGACCAAGCTTGCGGCCGCCCTCCCCTCCGGCAACTACATCGATCTGGATGACGATCCCCAGTGGGTGCTTGACCGGGCACTGATCCTTCAGGCGGCCGGTGTCCTCGATGGGAACCTTCAGCCCACCGAACGGTTCGTCGAGATCGTGGTGCAAGGTCGCGCCGCGCGGGGTCCCGAGGAGTTCAACCAGATCCGCACCGCCATGAAGGCCAATTGCAACAAGTGCCATTCTGCGGGCTTCGTGGACCTGCACATGAAGTCCTCTGACGAGATCCTCAAGGCGGCGGATCACGAGTTCGCCAAGGCGATTCGGGCAGTACAGGGGCTCTACAAGGACGGCATCCTCAGGGTGCCGGAGAACTGGAAATACGCCCCGGATCTTCTGCAATACTACGACGCCAAGACCAGCATCGAGCAGGAGCTGTATCTGATCATGCTCGAGTACCGGCAGCGCACCTTCCAGGGTGCCTTCCACGCCAGCAACGACTATATGCACTGGTATGGCTGGGCACCGCTGAAGACCTCCGTCAACAACATCCTGGAGGAAGAGAAGCGGCTGCGGGCCGAGCATCAGGCCAAGTCCGGCGAGGCCACGCCCAATGAGGCCGCGCCCAAGGCGGAAAAGGCCAGCAAGAAACAGTAAGCTGATCGGCAGACCAAAGACCCGCTCTCCTCGCGCAGGAGGGCGGGTTTTTTTGCACCGGGCAGGATGCAACTTTCCTGTCGCGCTTATGGATCTCGGCAAAGCATTCATTTGTCCGCTTGATCCACGTCAAGTCTGGGATCGGTTCCGGCCGCTAGGCTGCCTCAACGGCGAGACTCCGGACCCGTTGACGCTTCCTTGTTCACCGGACTCAGTCAGTCGCTCCCCTTTTGCGACATGGCATCACGCATGCAAACCTTTGCTCGGTGGCGATCGGGTCTCTCGCTCTGGGTGCTGCTCACGCTGCTCTCGCCCTGGTGCTCTGGGGTGACGCTCAACGAGGCCCACGCTCCAATCCTGACGCTCTTTCCCGAGGCCGACCAGGTCGGCCCGGTCGAAGGGACCCCACCGCTGGCTTCCCTGAAGCAGGGTGACCGGCTCGTGGGATACGCCTTGCTGACTGACCAGATCACGCCCATTCCCGCCTACTCCGGTAAGCCCATCGCCACCCTGGTCGTGTTCGACGTTGCGGGCAAAATTCGGGGCGTGCGGGTCCTCGCCCATCAGGAGCCGATCCTCGTGGTGGGGGTTTCGGACGAGGATCTTGCTCGATATACCGGGCAGTACGCGGATCTGTTCATTGCGGACGACGTGAGGGTGGGGGGCAGTCCAGCCCCGGGCCGCCCGGTGATCGACGGCATTACGGGGGCGACCATCACCACGATGGTCATCAACAGCGCGGTGGTACGTTC
>JAEHCY010000269.1 GCA_016880695.1 Chromatiaceae bacterium
CCGGCGCCGGCATCAGGGCGAATGCGAGCACCCCGAAGACGGACGACAGGAGGGTGGCGGTCAGGGTGGCGCCGGCGATGGCGTGGATCGGCAGGCCAAACACCCCCACCAGTAGCGGCGCCATCAGCGAGCCACCCCCCACACCGTAGGCCACCCCCAGGCCGTTGAGGAGCACGGAGGTCGCCAGCACGCCGAGCAGGGGAAAGCTGTGGACTGCCCCCGCGAAAAGAAAGCGTCCCCGATTGCCCCGCCTCGGAAGGGGACGCAGGCCCATGGTTGCAGCCCACGGCGATGGGTACCCCCTTGGCACGGGACGCCAGAGGTCCAGAATCATCTTGGCACCCAGGATTGCCAGCACCACCGCGACAAAGCGCCTGAACACCAGCGGATCGGTCAACCAGTGGACCCGCGCGTACCACCCGAGCAGCGCCCCCGGCAGGCTGCCGGCCACGATAACCCCGGTGAGGGACCACAACAGCCGCCCGTCCCGGTGGTAGCGCAGCGCCCCCGCCGGGATGGCGACCAGGTTGTAGACCAGATTGGTGGCGCTCACCGCGGGTCCGCTGAACCCGAGCAGGCTGATCTGAAACGGCAGGAGCAGAAAGGCCCCGGAGATGCCGACGGTGGCGGTCAGCGAGGCCACCGCCGCAGCCACCAGCGGCGGCAGCCACAGCGCCACCTCCACCCCCGACACCGCGAACTGCACCACCCCGTCCACTATCCGCTCACGGCTGCCCCGGGGCACCGGCCCGCGGCATCAGGTGGATGCCCTCGGCGAGCAGCGAAACCGCCGCCGCCACGCCGGGAGCGATATCGTTACGGCGGGCCACGTACAGGGGCAGGGAAAAGTGGATGGGAAAGCGGCCCCCGCCGCGGGGTTGAAAGGTGAGATGGGCGGTCTGCCCCAGGGTGACCACCGCCTCCACCACCCCTTCGAGGCGGTTCTCGCGCTCGCCCTGGGAGGGGCGATCCTGTCGGTGCAGTACCACGAACCCCCCCGGTATCACCCAGGCTACCCGGCAGCCCACCGCGAAGGCAGGGGCGTAGGCAGCCTCGAGCCGCCCGCCCTCCCAGTCGAGCAGGGTCTTGCGCGCCTCGGGCAGATGCGCCACCACCTCAGCCTCGAACAGGTTGCGCAGGTGGACCAGCCGCGCCACATCCGGGGAGACCGGTCGGGTGATGATCTCCTCCGGCGGGCCGCTCTGCAGGGTGCGGCCGCGATGCAGCACGCACAGCCGATCCGCCAGCATCAGCGCCTCGTCGAGGTCGTGGGTCACCAGCACCACCGGGATCTCCAGGCTCCGCCTGAGCTCGGCGATCTCCCGGTAGAGGCGCTCGCGGGTGGCGCGGTCCACCGCCGAGAAGGGCTCGTCGAGCAGCAGCACGCGGGGGTCGCGGGCCAGCGCCCTGGCCACCGCCACGCGCTGCTGCTGGCCGCCGGAGAGCGCTGCCGGCCGCCGGTCCTCCAGGCCGCTCAGGTTGACCGCCGCGAGCAACGCCTCCGCCCTGGATCGCCGCTCGGCCTTGGGGCGATGGCCAAGCGCGGCCAGCACATTCCCCAGCGCGCTCAGGTGTGGAAACAGCGCGAAGCTCTGAAACACCAGCCCCACTCGCCGCCGGTGGGGCGGAAGGTTGCACCCGGTCCGCGCGTCGAACCAGACCTCGCCGTCCACGCCGACCCGTCCGCCGCGCGGTCGATAGAGCCCGGCGATGGCGCGCAGGATCGTGGACTTGCCGCTCCCCGAGGGGCCCACCAGGGCCAGCAGCTCGCCGGGCGCGCAGCCAAACGCGGCCGCGAGCGGGATGGGGCCCGCCTGCGCCAACTCCACCGACAGGCCCGGCGGGCTCAGCCGAGCCTCCGGCCCAGCCGGCGCGACAGGGCAAAGCTGAGCGCAATGCTCACCAGCGAGAACATCAGCAACAGCGCCGACATGCGCCCGGCCGCCAGGTTGTCGAAGGCCTGCACCCGGTCGTAGATGGCGATGGCGATGGTCCGCGTCTCCCCTGGGATGCTGCCGCCCACCATCAGCACCACCCCAAACTCCCCCAGGGTATGGGCGAAGCACAGCACCAGGGCGGTGAGGATGCCGGGCCAGGCCAGGGGCAGCTCCACCCGCCACAGCAGCCGCCAGGGCGAGAGGCCGCAGCAGGCCCCCGCCTCCACTACCTCGCGAGGGATGGCCTCGAAGCCGCGCTGAATCGGCTGAACGGCGAAGGGCAGGTTGACGACGACCGAGGCGAGCAGCAGGCCCTCGAAGCTGAACACCAGGGACTGGCCGAACCATGACTGCCAGAGCTGCCCCAGGGGCGAGCTCGCGCCAAAGGCCACCAGCAGGTAATAGCCCAGCACCGTGGGCGGCAGGACCAGCGGCAGGGCCACCAGGGCCTCGATCAGGGCCTTGCCGCGCGGCTGGCGGTAGGCCAGCCAGCGACCGACCAGGATCCCGAACGGCAACAGCGCGAGCGCCGTGAGCACGCCAAGCCGCACCGAGAGAGAAAGGGCGCTCCAGTCCAAACCGCCTCCGCGATCAACCGCCCCGGCCAGGCTCAGGGCGGAGCCGCGGGCAAAATGAAGCCGTAGCGCTCCAGGATGACCCGCGCCGCCGGGGAGCGCACGTAGTCATAGAATTGCCTGGCGATGGGGCCGGCTCCCTTGAGCAGCACCATGCGCTGGTAGAGCGGCGCGTGCCACTCCAGCGGGATCAGGGCAACAGCACCGAGCGCCGAGAGCGCGGGCGAGCGGGCCAGCGAATAGGCGATGATGCCCCCCTGGGTGGAACCCGAGGTGGCGAATTGGGCAGCCTGGGAGGCATTCTCCCCCAGCACCAGGCGGGGCTCGATGGCCTCCCAGAGTCCGCGTTGCCGCAGCACCTCGGCGGCGCGCTGGCCGTAGGGGGCATGCTCCGGGTTGGCGATGGCAAAGCGGGTGAGGCGCCCATCGCTCAAGGCGGCACGCAGGTCCTCAAGGGTGGCGTCCGCCGCGAGGGGGGAGCCCTCGGGAACCAGGAGCACCAGCCGCCCCTGCGCGTACAGCGCCCCCTCGTCTTCGGTCAGGCCCTCCCGTTCCAACTCCGCCACGTACCGCTCATCGGCCGAGAAGTACACCTGAAACGGCGCGCCCTGGCGGATCTGGCGCGCCAGGTTGCCCGACGAGCCGAAGCTGAGAAGCACGCGCTCAGCGGTTTCCGCGGCGAAGCGTTCGGCGATCTCCCCGAGGGCGAACTGCAAATCGGCGGCCGCGGCCACCAGGGGTGGCTGGGCGGCAAGAGCCACACCCAGGGCAAACAGGCCCAGGGCCGCGATCCCACCACGCGCGAGGGGGTGTAGCGCAGGCATCGCTTGGGTGATGGCGCCTTCGCTGCAGCGATTAGCCGCGCCGCCTGCGGCCCGCCGATCACTCGGCCTCGACGATCAGGCCGTTGCCGTCCTGGTCGCGGACGATCACCACCCGCCCGAGGGTGGGGTGGCGACCCGCCACCACGGTGAAGGTGGAATAGGAGTTGGCCGCCACCACCTCGATCTCGTCGGTGAATTCCCGGATCAACTGCACTTCGGCCTCGAGGATACGCATGGTCTTCGCTCCCGTTTCTCGCCATAACCCTGTACTAAAGATACCGGATCGGCCGGCGGGTTTCATCGTTGGGCGCGGGGCCCCAGCGGCAGGATTGCTCCGCGCCGGAAAACCCCGTCCAAATCAAGGCGCCGACAACAAAACGGCCCGCCTGGCGGGCCGTTGCACGCACCCTTACCGGCCCCTCGCCGGAGGGGGACGGTGAAAGGGACGCGTCCTCAGCCACCGAAGATGGCCCTGAGGATGTAGAAGGTGGTGGCGGCCAGGATGGCTCCCACCGGCACGGTGATGAGCCAGGAGAGGATGATGCCGCCCACCACGCGCAGGTCGAGGGCGCCGATACCGCGGGCGAAGCCCACGCCCATCACTGCGCCCACGGCGATGTGGGTGGTGGACACCGGCAGCCCGATACCGGAGGCAGCGACGGTCACGGCGGAGGCCGCAAGAGTGGCGGAGTAGCCGCGGGTGGGGGTCAGCTCGGTGATCTTGGTGCCGATGGTGGCCATCACCTTGTAGCCGTAGGTGGCCACGCCCAACGCGATGCCGATGCCGCCGAGGAACAGCATGAAAGGCGACACCGCGGATTCCGTGATCACCGCCTTGGTTTTTACGATCTGGATCACCGCCGCCATGGGGCCGATACCATTGGCCACGTCGTTGGAGCCGTGAGCGAAGGCCATGGACGCGCCGGTGAACACCATCAGCGGGATGAACAGCTTCTCCACGCTGGCGTAGTGGAAGTCACGGTCGGCTCTGGTATCGGTCTCGATGCGGTTCATCATGATCTTGGCCAGGATGGCGAGGGAAATGCCGATCAGCAGGGGGAGGGCGTGACCCGCGAAGTCGCTCAGGTAGATGTTGACGTGCTTGAGGCCCTTGGTGATGGTGACCAGGGAGACGATCCACCCCACCAGAAAGGCGTAGAAGGGCCCCCACTTGCGCGCCTGGGCGACAGGATTGTCGGTGTTGAGGATCAGCTTGCGGATGCTGAGCATGAGGATCAGCCCGCCGATTCCGCCAAGCACCGGGGAGATGAACCAGCTCAGCAGGATCTCGGTCATCTTGTCCCACTTCACCGCATCCATTCCCAGGGCCGCGACGCCCGCACCCACCACTGCGCCGACGATGGAATGGGTGGTGGAGACCGGCCAGCCGCGTATGGTGGCCAACATCAGCCAGATGCCGGCGGCGAGCAGGGCACCCAGCATGCCGAAGACCAGAAGCTCCGGATGGGGCTCGAACAGCTTGCCATCGATGATGCCCTTGGAGATGGTGGCGGCCACGCCGCCGCCCGCCAGATAGGCGCCGCAGAACTCCATGATCCCGGCGATGATGAGCGCCTGCTTGGCGGTGATGGCCCCGGAGCCCACCGAGGTGCCCATGGCATTGGCCACGTCGTTGGCGCCGATGCCCCAGGTCATGGATATGCCGAAGGCGATGGCAAGGATGTAAAAGATGTGTTCGTGCTGGGCGATGATTTCCACGGATCTCCCCTAATACCCGAGTTTCAGAGTCGGTTGAAAGGAGGGTTGCCGGATAGCGGCCCGCTTAGCGCGCGATGAGCAGGCGCAGCCGATCGCCCACCTTCTCGGCGTAGTCGGCGAGGTCTCCGATCCACTGGATGAGCTGGTACCAGAACATCACCGATACCGGCTTCATGGTGTCTTCCTGGGCGAACAGGCGGCGGCTCAACTCCATACCCATGACATCGGTCTCGTCCTCGATCTTGCTCAGCGCTGTAACCATCTCCTCCACCTGGGCCGCCTCGCGGCCGCGAAAGCCCATCTCCACCAGCTCATCGAGCTCCTCGATGACCTTGTGAGCCTGCTCGCAGGTGTCCACGCACCGGTTGACCAGCTTCATCAGCGGCTCAGCCATCCCGGGGGGCACCTCCATCTTGCGCTCCACCAACAACCCCGCGATGTCCTGGGCGGTGTCGGCGATGGAGTCCTGCATGCCGAGCACCTCCAGGAGATCGCGCCGGTCCACCGGCATCAGCAGGCTCCTGGGGAGGTGGTCGCGCAGGTCGTTCTTGAGGCCATCTGCGGCGTGCTCCAGCTCGAAGATCTTGTTCTTCTGTGCCTCGATCTTGGCCGCGTTGCCCTCGATGAGGGCCTCGAACAGCGGCGGCACCTCGGCCGCGCAGTCGGCGACCAGGCGCATGTGCTGCTGCATCGGCTTGAATGGCGATCTGCCAAAGAGTGAGGTAAATGGGTTGGTCGACTTCATGCTCTCCTCCGTTACCCGTTGAAAAAACCCTGACGCTCACGGCTCACTAGCGATCGCTTCGACACCGCAGGCCCCCCGCGGGGCCCGCCAGGATTTCCCCCCACCGTTCCGCGGCCCTGGGCACCAGCTTCTGTGGGTGTTCATGGCGGTTGCCCCGTGGACCGCACACGGGCCCGAAAACACTGGTGTCGATACGTAAAATCGCCGTCATCCGACAGCGATTGCTTGCATTTTCTCGATCTAAACCGGTCATTGGCGGGAACCTTTCGCGGACCCCCCTTGCCCCCCTCTCGGCTGAGGTCACTCAGGGCGAACTCGGAGGGCGTCCAAGGTACCGCGGGCTCAGCCATCCCGGCGGGACCTCTATCTTGGGCTCCACCAATAACCCCGCAATGCCCTGCGCGGTGTCGGCGATGGAGCCCTGCATCCCCAGCACCTCCAGGAGATCACACCGGACCACCGGCATCAGCGGGCTCCCTGCGTAGGTGATCGCACGGGTCGTTGTTGAGCCCATCGGCGGCGGGCTCGAGCTCGAAGCGCTTGTCCTTGTGCCCCTCGCGCTTGGCTGCGTTACCATCGATGAGGGCATGGAACAGCGGCGGCACCTCGGCCACGCAGCCAATGGCCCGGCGCAACTGCCGCTGCATCGGCTTGAATGGCCATTCTCTCAAAGAGCGAGGCAAATGGGTGGGTCGACCTCCGGTTCCCAACCTCTCTACAAGCCAAAGATGTAGGTGGCCACGATGAGGTAGTTAATGACCCCCAGCACGTCGATGGAGGTCAGCACGAAAGGTCCTGAGGCTAGGGCGGGATCTGTCCCCAGACGTTGGAACAGCATGGGTAAGGAGGACGCGATAATCGCCGCCAGGCAGATGTTCATCATGATCGACACGCCCACCGTGGTCATCAGCTTCACAATGTCTGCGAAGTCGTGGAACATCAGGAAGGACACCGTGCCCAGCAACAGTCCGTAGAAGGTCCCCAACAGCAAGCCTACGGTTAACTCCTTGAGCAGCAAGGACTTGAAGTGCGAGAGCCGGAGCGACCCGGTGGCCAAGCCACGCACCGCCACGGTAGCAGCCTGGGTGCCCACGTTACCCGCCATGCCCATGACGATGGGCAGGAAGGCGCTCAACTGGATGACCGTCGACAGGGTGGCCTCGTACTTGTCAAGCACAGCGGCCGCACCCACGCCCCCGATGAAGGCAGCTAGCAGCCAGGGGACGCGGAACTTGAAGATGCTGAAGGGCGACAGGGTCAGCAGCTCCGAGCTGCTGGTACCGGCCATGGTCAGCATCTCTCGGGTGGTCTCGTCTTCGAGGACACCGATGACATCATCCACCGTCACCATACCCACCAAGACGCCTTCGTCGTCCACCACCGGGATGGCCAACAGACGGTACTTGTCCACCTGACTGGCCACCGTCTCTTGGCTGGTGTCGGTGCGCACACTGATGATCCGGGGATTCATGACCTCCCGCAGCGTCCTGGTGGGATGCGCCAGGAGCAGGTTCCTGAGGGAAACGATACCGAGCAGGCGTCCCTGCTGATTGGTCACGTAGAGGTAGTAGACCATCTCCACATCGGAGCGGCTGCGGATCGCCTCGACCGCCTCCTCCACCAGGGTGTCGTCAGTCAGGGCGAAGAAGTCCGTGGTCATGATGCCGCCAGCGGTTTCCGGGGCATACTGCAGCAGGTCGTCGACCTCGTTCTGGCTGTCCTTGGTCAGGGCCGCCTTGATCTTGGCGGCGAGCTCATCGTTCAGGCTGCTGATGAGATCGACCAGCTCGTCGGGCGGAAGCTGCTCGAGGATAGACGCCAGTCGGATTACCTCGGATTCCTGCAGCACATGATCCTTGACCCTGGAGTCCAGCGTGGTGAGCACCTTAGCCGCCATCCGCTTGTCCGGGATGGTGTCGAACAGGGTGAGAACATATTCCTCGGGGATCGCCCCCAGAACACTCGCCAGGTCCGCCGGATGGGTCCGGCTGATGATCTTCTCCAGGGGCTTCTTGGCATCCCGATGCAAGAGTCGTTCGATGGCGTCCTGCAGCTTGCGGTTCTTGCCACTGGGATCGGCCGTGGGTATATGGCTAGAGGTGTCGATCATCATCTTGGCGGCTCCTTATGTCACTGCCCTATTGTATGCAGGCTCCGGATGCGGACGAGCCTTCCGTCAGACCCAGGTAGGTCAATCCGAGCATTATAGTCACGAAATGGTCGGGCTCACTTCGGCACGAAAAGTTTTTCGGTCGTTCGCTCTGCCGCGAAACGCTGCCTGAGGAGCCGTCGGATCTGACCAGGGACAGAACGCCCTTTCCCGGTGAGGCCGCTCGCAAGGGATTTCCCCCCGGCATTGGCCCAATCGCCGCGCAATAGCGGCGCCCACCTCCCACATTGCCCGGGTGGCGCAGCCGGAGCACAGCGTTCGCGTGCTGGCGGCACTCTCGAAGTGGCCGACGACGCGGCGGGGAAGACTCGCAGCGGTGAAGACCGAGTCCTCGATCTCCTCAATCGAAGAACTGGCGCGGCGTCTTGTACTCGTCGACGTCGTAGCCCACGTTGATGTCGCCCACCACCTCTTCGAACGCATCCTCCAGGGTGATGATGCCGATGGCGGAGCCGAACTCGTCCACCACAATGCCCAGGTGATCCTTACGGGCCTGCAGCAGGGGCAGGGTCTGGTCGATGGTCGGGTGCGGAGAGAGAAACAGCAGCGGGTTGATGTAGTCGGACATCGACTTCTCGCCGATCCGATCATCGAGCAGGGATGGTATCGGAATGCGTGTCGGGGGTGTTAGGCAGAGGCAGAGGCAGAGGTCGATGCGGCTGAGGGAGAACAGGGCCACCTCGGAGCCCGAGAAGGTGGCGGAAGCCGTCAGCAGTACGATTTGCACCAGGATGCGGATGCCGATCTCCAAGTCCCGAGGAGAAACCCGCATAAATCCTAGGTTGACTAAGCTCTATCTTGCATGGGATCAGCTCGCTTGCCGTGTCGGTGTGGGACCAGACCCAAGGGAGCGCTCGTGGGCCGCCCGCGGCACTTGCGCGCGAGCACGGCGATCGCTGGATGCGGCCATGAACGGATGCCTAAACTTAGCCCCATCCCACCGCAGGAAAATGACCCGAATCAACTTTTCCCGAAGGAATCCTTGCGTATCGATTGCAATTTGACACCGTGAGCTGCGCCGGCCGGATTTGCCTCTCCGCCGTTTGCCCCCGGATCGCCAAAGGGCTAACCTGATTCATCGCGCGGCGGGCACGGGGCCTGCACCTGACGGTGGGATCGGCCCGCCACCCCGGTCCCGCCATTTCGATTCCCCAACGCAGGATTACCCACAGACCATGGAAATCATCCTCGGATACGGCACCCTGTTTACCCTTCTCGCCGTAGCCTTCGCCCTGTACATGACCTGGGGCATCGGTGCCAACGACGTGGCCAACGCCATGGGCACCTCGGTGGGCTCGGGGGCCATCAGCGCCAAGCAGGCCATCCTCATCGCCGCGCTGTTCGAGTTCTCCGGCGCCTTCTTCGCCAGCGGCCAGGTCACCGCCACCATCCGCAAGGGCCTCATCGAGCCCACGGCCATCGCGGCGCAGCCCGAGCTTCTGATCTACGGCATGCTGGCGGCGCTCCTGGCCGCGGCCATCTGGTTGACGCTGGCCTCGCAGAGGGGCTGGCCGGTTTCCACCACCCACTCCATCATGGGGGGCATCATCGGTTTTGCGGTGGCGGGCATCGGCCTGCACGCGGTGCAGTGGCCGCGCATCGCCGAGATCGGCATCGCCTGGGTGGTTTCGCCGCTGCTCTCCGCGGTCATCGCCGCCCTGCTCATGCTGAGCATCCGCAAGCTCATCCTCAATGCGGCCCATCCCCTGCGGCGCGCCAAGGCTTGGGGTCCGCTCTATATCTTCCTCGTGGGCTTCACCGTCAGCCTGGTGACCCTGTTCCATGGGCTAAGGCATGTGCAGCTCGAGCTCTCGGGCGATGAGAGCCTGGTCGTCGCCG
>JAEHCY010000270.1 GCA_016880695.1 Chromatiaceae bacterium
GAGATTGCAGACCCTCGGAGTAGCCAAGCCCCCGTCCGCGCCCGCAAATATCGCCGAGCACCATGCCCGCCTCGACAGAGGCGAGCTGATCCTTGTCGCCAAGCAGGATCAGGCGTGCCGAGACGGGGAGGGCGGCCACCAGCCGCGCCATGAGGGGGAGGTCCACCATCGAGGCCTCGTCCACCACCAGTGCATCCAAGGGGAGTGGGTTCGCGGCGGTGAAGTGGGGCTCCGCCCGTTCCGGCCGGAAGCGCAGCAGCCGGTGCAGGGTGAAGGCATTGTCGGGCAAAGCGTTGGCCACCGCGGCCGGAAGGTCGAGCTCGGAGCGTGCCTTACGGATTGACTCGACCAGCCGGGCCGCAGCCTTGCCGGTGGGTGCCGCAAGCGCCAGGCGCAGGGGCCGCTCACCCCCCTGCTCCAGCAGTAGCGCCAGGATGGCGGTCACGGTGCGGGTCTTGCCGGTGCCCGGACCACCGGAGATCACGGAGAAGCGCTGAAGGACCGCGAGCGCCGCGGCCATCTTCTGCCAGTCGGGCTCCAGTCCAGGCGCGCGACCCCCACGGGGGAACAGTCGCTCCAGACCCGAGCGCAGCCGCTCCAGATTCACCGCCTCGGCGGGTTGCGCGCAGCGCAGGAGGAGGTGTTCCGCCAGGTCCTGCTCAAGGTGCCAATAGCGCCCCAGATAACAGCGCCCCTGGGGGTCGAGGATCAGCGGAGCCAGATCCCCCGGCGCTCCCACCACACCGGTTTGCTTCAGGGCGGCGCACCAGGCATCGAAGGTCGGGGCATGGAGTCCGCATGGGGGCTCCAGCGCAAACAGGGGCCGCCCCGCGAGCGCCCGGAGATCGAGGCAGACGTCCCCCTGGCCGACGCGCTGACTGGTAAGGGCGGCAGCGAGCACCAAGCCCGCATCCTCAGTGCCGGCCAGCCGGGTCAGGCGGCGGGCGAAGTGCAGATCGAGCCAGCGCAGATGCCCCCCGGCCACGGCCCGATGCAGCGTCTTCCAGATCATGGGGCTCGCCCCCCGGCGGCGAACAGCTCATCGAGGGCCTCGATTACCCGTTGTTCGGGACGGTCGAAGAACACCCCGAAACGGGGCCCCTCGGCGGGTCGCATCCCGCGCAGAAACAGGTAGTAGACGCCGCCGAAGTGGTGTTGGTAGTGGTAGTTGCGCAGCCGCCGACCCAGATAGCGGTGCAGGGCCAGGCTGTAGACCAGATATTGGAGGTCGTAGCGGTGCCCGGTGATGGCCCTGGCGAGCCCCTCTGTCCCGTAGTCCGGCAACCGGTCTCCAAGGTGATTGGATTTATAGTCGGCGAGGAAATAGCGCCCGTCGTGGCGGAACACCAGATCGATGAAGCCCCGCATCAGGCCCTCTGTGGGTTGAAAGCTGAGGCCGCGACCGGTGTGACGGTAGCGCTCGAAGCCCGCGAGGCGGCCGCTGAGATTCTGGGGATCGAGGCGCCCGAGTGGGTAGTGGAACTCCAGCTCACGCAGGCAGTCGCCCCGCTGAATCTGCCGCAGGCGGAGGTCCCCGGTCTCGTCGAGGGGCGTGTCGAGGGCGGCAAGGACCAGCTCCGCCGCCACCCCCGACCAGCGCCGCTCCAGCCCAAAGCGCTCCAGCAGGCCATCGGCCAGCGGCGCCAGGTTCCCGCGGTCGGCACTGGGAAAGTCGATCTGCTCCAGCAGCCCGTGCAGACAGTGTCCGGCGGCGGTCCCGCGGGGAAACTGAAATGCCGGGTCGGTCGTCTCGACGGGTGGCTCCGCGCCCCGGTCCGCTATCGCGGCGTCATAGTCCGGCGCCTCGCTCTCACGCCCGGAGACGAGGCCCGAGTAGCTCACCACGCGCCAGTCGGAGTTGATCTGGACGTGGAAGGGCGGGGCACTGAGCCGCGTGGAATCCGGGTTGGGGCGCCACAGCCGGGAGGGCTCAACTTGCCCGATGTCGCGCACCGCGATGGAGCCGGCGGAACGCGCCACGAGGCGCTGGAGATCGGCGCGTATCCCCTCGC
>JAEHCY010000271.1 GCA_016880695.1 Chromatiaceae bacterium
GTACGCCACTCCACCCCCGGCGTGGGGCTGATCTCCCCGCCGCCCCACCACGACATCTACTCCATCGAAGACCTGGCGCAGCTCATCTTCGATCTCAAGAACGTCAACCCCAAGGCGGCCATCAGCGTCAAGCTGGTGTCCGAGATCGGGGTCGGCACCGTGGCCGCGGGTGTGGCCAAGGCCCATGCCGACCACGTCACCATCTCCGGCGAGGACGGCGGCACCGGAGCCAGCCCGATCACCTCGATCCAGAACGCCGGTTCGCCCTGGGAAATCGGCCTGGCCGAAACCCATCAAACCCTGGTGCGCAACCATCTGCGCGGTCGCATCGCGGTGCAGGTGGACGGGGGTCTGCGCACCGGCCGTGACGTGGTGATCGGCGCGCTGCTGGGGGCCGACGAGTTCGGCTTTGGCACCGGTGCGCTGATCTCCGCCGGCTGCGTGATGATGCGCAAATGCCACCTCAACACCTGTCCGGTCGGTGTCGCCACCCAGGACCCAGAGTTACGCAAGCGATTCCCCGGCCAGCCGGCCCATGTCATTAACTTCTTCACCTTCCTGGTCCAGGAAGTACGCGAACTGATGGCGCAACTCGGTTTCCGCACCTTCGACCAGATGATCGGCCGCTCCGACCGCCTCGACATGCGCCGCGCCATCCACCATTGGAAGGCGCGCGGCCTGGACTTCACCCGGCTGCTGGCCGTGCCCCTCGCACCGCCCGGGGTCGCCACCTACCACTGCGAGGAGCAGCAGCATGGCCTAGACGCTGTGCTCGACCACCGCCTGATCGCCAAGGCCCTGCCGGCCCTGGAGCTGCGTCAGCCGGTGCGCATCGAGACACCGATCCGCAACACCGATCGCACCACCGGGGCCATGCTGTCGGGTAAGGTGGCACGCCGTTACGGCCACGCGGGCCTGCCGGCCGATACCATCCACGTCAGCCTTGCCGGCACCGCCGGGCAGAGCTTCGGTGCCTTCCTGGCACACGGCGTGACCCTGGAGCTGGCCGGGGTGGCCAACGACTACGTCGGTAAGGGCCTCTCGGGCGGCCGGATCGTCATCTACCCCGGTCCCGACAGCAGCCTGCGTGCCGAGGACAACATCATCGTCGGCAACACCGTGCTCTACGGCGCCATCGCCGGGGAGTGCTATCTCCGCGGTGTGGCGGGTGAGCGCTTCGCGGTGCGCAACTCCGGGGCGCTGGCGGTGGTGGAAGGCACCGGCGACCACGGCTGCGAGTACATGACCGGCGGCGTGGTCGTGGTGCTGGGACCCACCGGCCGCAACTTCTCCGCCGGAATGAGCGGTGGCATCGCCTATGTGCTCGACGAGGACGGCACCTTCGAGTGCCGCGCCAACAAGGCTATGGTGGCACTCGAACCGCTCAACGACCCCGAGGAGACCCTCAACGTCCGTGTGCTGCGCGACGACTGGCGGACGCTCGCCGAGGCGGAGCTGCCCGAGGACAATCTGCGCCACGACGCCCGGCGGCTGCAGATCCTGGTGGCCCGCCATGCGGTGTACACCGGCAGCGAGCCCGCTAAGCGCGTGCTGGAGCACTGGCGCGAGCTGCTGCCGAAGTTCGTCAAGGTGATGCCGCTCGACTACCGGCGTGCGCTGCAGCAGATGCAGCAGCAGCCCGAGGTCCGCACGGCCCCACAGGGCGAGAATGCGAGTGCGGCGGCGTAATCAAGGTCAGAGGTTACAGGATAGAGGTTGGTTTTATGGGTAAGCCCACCGGTTTTCTGGACATCACCCGCCACGAGCACGGCTACACGCCAGTCGATGAGCGGGTCAAGCACTTCCGGGATTTCGTCGTTCCTCTGCCCGAGGCGGGGGTGCGCGAGCAGGCCGCGCGGTGCATGGATTGCGGTATCCCCTATTGCCATCGCGGTTGTCCGGTGCACAACATCATTCCCGACTGGAACGACCTGGTGTACCGGGGCAACTGGCGCGAGGCGCTGGAGGTGCTGCACTCCACCAACAACTTCCCGGAGTTCACCGGCCGCATCTGTCCCGCTCCCTGCGAGGCATCCTGTACCCTCAACTTCAACGACCAGCCGGTGACCATCAAGGACATCGAGTGCGCCATCATCGACAAGGGCTGGGCGGAAGGCTGGGTCACGCCCCAGATCGCGACCCACCGTACCGGCAAGCGGGTGGCGGTGGTGGGGTCCGGGCCCGCGGGGCTGGCCTGTGCCCAACAACTGGCCCGCGCAGGCCACCGGGTGGTGGTATTCGAGAAGAACGACCGCATCGGCGGCCTGCTGCGCTACGGCATTCCCGACTTCAAGCTGGAGACCCTGCTGATCGACCGGCGTCTGGCACAGATGCAGGCCGAGGGCGTGGAGTTCCGCCCCAACAGCCACGTCGGCATCGACATCCCCGCCCGGCAGTTGTTGGCGGAGTTCGACGCCGTGACCCTCACCGGCGGTGCCGAGGCGCCGCGCGACCTCAAGGTTCCCGGCCGCGAGCTCGGCGGCATCCATTTCGCCATGGACTTCCTCACCCAGCAGAACCGCCGGGTGGCGGGAGGCAAGATCGCCGCCGCGGAGATCCTTGCCACCGACAAGGATGTGGTGGTGATTGGCGGTGGCGACACCGGCTCGGACTGCGTGGGCACCTCGATCCGCCAGGGGGCCCGCTCGGTGACCCAGTTGGAGATTCTGCCCAAACCGCCGGAGAAGGAGAACAAACTGCTGACCTGGCCGGATTGGCCGCTGAAGCTGCGCACATCCTCCTCCCACGAGGAGGGCTGCGACCGCGACTGGGCGGTCACCACCAAACAGTTCATCGGGCGGGAGGATCGGGTCACCGCGATCGAGGTCACCCGGGTGGAATGGCAACAGGCCAACGGCCGCCAGATCATGGCCGAAGTCCCCGGGGGCACGCTCGAGCTCAAGGCCGATCTCGTGCTGTTGGCGATGGGCTTTGTCCACCCGGTCCAGGAAGGCATGTTGCGTGAGCTTGGCGTGGCTCTCGATGGACGCGGCAACATCGCCGCCAGCACCGACGATTACCAGACCTCCGTCAACAAGATCTTCGCCGCCGGTGACATGCGCCGGGGCCAATCCCTGGTGGTCTGGGCCATCCGCGAGGGCCGCCAGTGTGCCCGCGCGGTGGATGAGTGGTTGATGGGACACAGCGAGCTGCCGCGCTAAGCAGCGGGTATGCCACCCCCGAGTCAAAGCGGCCGTTGGGCCGCTTTCGCGTTGATGAAATACCCCTCCTGGTGAGTCGGAAGAGGGCGCACCCCCCAGGCCACCGCGGGGACTTGGATTGCCGGGGGTCCAGCGACCCTGGACCCCCCGTCCACCCCGCGTATCCCGGCCTGGATTCCGTCAGTCCCCCGGGATAGGTTCGGGGTATGCAACCCGCAACTGCCGAATCCAGGATGCCTGACACTTGGCAGGCCATCGACCCGGCCCATGCGCGTCCACGCCCCGGCTGCTGCGAGCTTCCCGATCGCGCTACAATCCGGGCCAAAGCACAGGCCGAGCCAAAGGCAGGCCGATCCTCCTCACACCAAAGGATCCTGATGGGTGACCCCACTGCAGAATGACAGCCTGCTGCGTGCCCTGCTCCGCGAGCCGGTGGAGTACACCCCGGTGTGGATGATGCGCCAGGCGGGACGCTATCTGCCGGAGTATCGCGAGACCCGTCAGCGGGCCGGTGACTTCCTCGCCCTCTGCCAGACTCCCGAGCTGGCCTGCGAGGTCACCCTGCAGCCGCTCGCTCGCTATCCCCTCGATGCCGCGATTCTGTTCTCCGACATCCTCACCATTCCCGACGCCATGGGGCTTGGGCTCTATTTCAGCGAGGGGGAAGGCCCCGGCTTTGAGCGACCCCTGCGCTCGGCGGCGGCGATTCGTAGCCTGGGGGTCCCTGACCCCGAGCAATCCCTCGGTTACGTGATGGCGGCGGTGCGCCTGATTCGCCGCGAGCTTGGCGGGCGGGTCCCGCTGATCGGGTTTTCCGGCAGCCCCTGGACCCTGGCCACCTACATGGTCGAGGGCGCTGGTACCAAGAACTTTTCTCACGTCAAGGGCATGCTGTTCGATCGCCCCGCGCTGCTCCACGAGCTGCTCGGCAAGATAACCGACGCCGTCACCCTCTACCTCAACGCCCAGATCGCCAACGGCGTCCAGGCAGTCATGATCTTCGACACCTGGGGCGGGGTGCTCTCGCCGCAGAGCTACCGGGAGTTTTCCCTGGACTACATGAGCCGCATCGTCGCCAGTCTGCAGCGCGAGGCCGAGGGCCGCCGGGTGCCGGTGATCCTGTTCACCAAAGGCGGCTCCCAGTGGCTGGAATGGATGGCAGCGTCGGGCTGCGATGCCCTGGGGCTGGACTGGACCATCGAGCTCGGCGAGGCCCGCCGCCGGGTGGGCCATCGCGTGGCCCTTCAGGGGAACCTCGACCCCTGCGTGCTCTACGCATCCCCCACCCGCATTCGCGCCGAGGTGCGGAGGGCGCTCGCCTCCTTTGGAACGGGCTCGGGCCATGTGTTCAACCTCGGCCACGGCATCCACCCCAACATCGATCCCGAGCGCCCCGCCGCCATGATTGCGGCGGTGCACGAGCTGAGCCGGCCCTATCACACCTGATCGGGGGGCCAATCGGCTACAGGACACTCAATGACGGTTACCGCGGGACCAGCTCGCAATAGCGCATCTATCAACAGGGACTTCCGGGAACGGAGCGGGCACTGAAACGCCGAGAGGTGTTTTTTCCCACGATGAGCCTGGAAATCAGGGTTGCAGCCGCTTGGCTTCTTGCAGCGCCTTGCTCCGCGAGGCCCCTGGGGACGACCCGCAACCGCCCCAGCGCAATGACCTGACGAGGTAAAGGTGGCAAGGCAGAAGAAAAGCGCGAGCACGGCAAACCCGACCGATGCCACCGTCGGCTACGAAGCCCAGCTCTGGCAGATGGCCGACGCGCTGCGCGGCAGCATGGACGCCGCCGAGTACAAGCACGTCTGCCTCGGCCTGCTGTTCCTGAAGTACATCTCCGACGCCTTCGAGGAGAAGCACGCCGCGCTGCTGGCCGAGAAGGCGCAAGGCGCCGACCCCGAAGACCCCGACGAGTACCGCGCGCAGAGCATCTTCTGGGTGCCGCCCGAGGCGCGCTGGCCGCACCTGAAGGCGCAGGCGCGCCAGAGCACCATCGGCCAGCTCGTCGACGACGCGATGGCCGGCATCGAGCGCGACAACCCGGCGCTCAA
>JAEHCY010000272.1 GCA_016880695.1 Chromatiaceae bacterium
ACGGAGGGTGCCGGCGGCGGCCACGCCCCGGACATCATCAAGGCCTGCGGCGAGCGCAACGTGCTGCCGTCGTCCACCAACCCGACCCGACCCTACACGGTGAACACGGTGGACGAGCACTTGGATATGCTCATGGTCTGTCACCACTTGAGCCCCTCGATCCCGGAGGACGTGGCCTTCGCCGAGTCGCGCATCCGCCGCGAGACCATCGCCGCGGAGGACATACTGCACGACCTGGGGGCCTTCTCCATGATCTCCTCGGACTCCCAGGCCATGGGCCGGGTCGGCGAGGTCATCACCCGTACCTGGCAGACCGCCCACAAGATGAGGGTGCAGCGCGGTCATCTCACCTCTCCCTCTGGGGAAGGTGCCGGGGGTGTGGGAAGCAACGACAACTTTCGCGCCAAACGCTATGTGGCCAAGTACACCATCAACCCGGCCATCGCCCACGGCATCGCCCATGAGGTAGGCTCGGTAGAGGTGGGCAAGCTCGCCGACCTGGTGCTCTGGCGGCCCGCCTTCTTCGGCGCCAAGCCGAGTCTGATCCTCAAGGGAGGGCTGATTGCCGCCGCCCCCATGGGCGATCCCAATGCATCCATCCCCACGCCCCAGCCGGTGCACTATCGGCCCATGTTCGGCGCCTTCGGCAGGGCGCTGGGCGCCACCTGTATGACCTTCCTCTCCCAGAGTGCGGTGGCGGAGGGCGTTGCCGAGGGGCTCGGGCTCAGGCGCCTGATCGGCACCGTGCGCAACTGCCGGCACAGCGCTCAGCGAGACATGGTCCACAACGACTACCTACCGCGGATCGAGGTCGATTCCCAGACCTACCAGGTGCGCGCCGACGGGCAGTTGCTCACCTGCGAGCCGGCCGCCGTGTTGCCGATGGCACAGCGGTATTTCCTGTTCTGAGCGTGATCCGCCTCACCCGCAGGCCAGGTCCACCGGCGGTGCCGGCCGCCAGGGTAACCCTGTCCCTCGAGCAGCGGTGGAAGAGTCGCCTGAGAGTGGCGCTCGACGATGGCCGCGAGGCTGGGATCTTCCTGGAGCGGGGCGATGCCTTGAAGGATGGGGACCACCTCGCCAGCGATGATGGGCTCGAGGTGCAGGTGAAGGCGGCGCCCGAGCGGGTATCAACCGTAGCCTGCGCCGACTCTCTGCTGCTCGCCCGCGCCTGCTACCACCTTGGGAACCGTCACGTCGCCCTACAGATCGAGCCCGGGCGGCTGCGCTACCTCCACGACCACGTACTGGACGACCTGGTGCGCGGCCTTGGGCTGGCGGTCAGGGTCGAGCAGGCCCCCTTCGAGCCCGAGTCCGGTGCCTACGGTGGCCCCGTCCATTCCCACGACCCTGGACACGACCACCATCGCGAATGAGGGTGCACTGCCGCTCCTGCGGCTGATGCACCTGGTGAGCCCCTCTCTGCCGATCGGGGCCTTCACCTATTCCCAGGGCATCGAGTGGGCGGTGGAGTCGGGCTGGATTAGAACCGCGGACGGTCTCGAAGGCTGGCTCTCGGATCAGTTACACCGGGCCGTGGCCCACGTCGATCTCCCCCTGTTGGCCCGCATGCATGCCGCCGCCGGTGCGAATGACCCGGCGGCCATGGATGGCTGGATCGACTGGCTGCTCGCCTGCCGCGAGACCGCGGAGCTGCGCCTGGAAGAGGCCAACCGTGGGCGTGCCCTGGCGGAATTACTGGTCGCCTGGGGTTTGCTGGCGAGCAGCGAGATTGCACCACCTAAGCCCCTCTCCCCCTGGGAGAGGGGTTGGGGTGAGGGCCATTGTGACCGGATGTCGCAGGGATGCGACTTCCCTATTCCCCCTCTTCCCCCGGGAGAGGGCCGGGGTGAGGGGGGACCAGCAGACATTCGCATGTGGAAGCCGGTCCTCGCCCGCAGCCAGGCCGCCGGTTTCGCCTTCGCGGCCGCCGCCTGGGACGTCCCCGTGCGCGAGGCGCTGCTCGGATACGCCTGGGGCTGGTTGGAGAACCTGGTCCTGGCGGCGGTCAAGATCATCCCGCTCGGGCAGACCCAGGGGCAGCAAGTGCTGCGGCGGTTGACGGCGGAGATACCCCAGCTCGTTGCTGGGGCACTCGCGCTGAACGACGGCGAGATCGGCGCCTCCAGCCCCGCGCTCGCCATCGCCAGCAGTGCCCACGAGACCCAGTACACCCGGCTCTTTCGTTCCTGAGTTTGTTTTTTTCAATCCACCCCCGATCTCATCCGCCGGGAGAACCCACCGACGGCTTGAGGCCGGTGGATTGCCCCTCCGTAAACGCAGGGGTTACCCGTGAGGGTAGGTCTGTGGATACAGGGCTGTCCATCCATTCAAGCATCCCCCTGAGGGGGAGGTTTCAGACTAGTTCAGGAGTAATGATGAACACATTTCCCCTGCGCGTCGGCGTCGGCGGCCCCGTCGGCTCTGGCAAGACCGCCCTGCTCGACGCCCTGTGCAAGCGCCTGCGCGGCCGCTACCAGATCGCGGTTGTCACCAACGATATTTACACGAAAGAAGATGCCCAGTTCCTGATCCGCAGTCAGGCGCTCGAGGAGGCGCGCATCGTCGGCGTCGAGACCGGTGGTTGCCCCCACACCGCCATTCGCGAGGACGCCTCCA
>JAEHCY010000273.1 GCA_016880695.1 Chromatiaceae bacterium
AGGAGGTCCTCGACCAGCGTGCGGTAGCGCTCGACCAGGTAATCGGGGATGAAGTGGTGCGCGAGCAGAAACTCGGTGGATGCTTCCCCGAAGTGCTCAACGCTCAGGCGCGGACGATGCAGGAACGGCCGGGCAGCGCCCAGGTTGTGCAGTCGGCCGAGGAAGCGGCCGAGCTGCTCGAGGTGGCTGGGGTCATCCAGCTCCGGGGTGCGCCCGCCGCGGCGCGGGTAGAGGGCGAAGCGGTAAGGGCCATGACGGTGCAGGGTACGGCCTGCGAGGACGAGCGGTGAAACCACCGGGATCTCCTCCTCGCTGAGCTCCAGGCTGAAGGCGTGCTCTTCGAGGATCGCCTCGTCCGACCAGCGCTCCGGCCGGTAGAACTTGGCCACCAGGGGGTCGGCGTCCTCGCGCCCCACCTGGTACACCCGGTTCTCGTAGCTATTGAGCGCGAGCAGCCGGCCGTCGCAGACAAAGCCCAGGCCCTCCACCGCATCGAGCACCACCTCGGGCCCGAGCGCGTGATAGGCCGCGTTGTTGCCCGCTGCCGGCAAGGGGGCTTCGGTGTCGCTTGGAGGCAAGGCCCGGTTCATGGAGCCGCCATCAACGCTGTAGCGTCCTTGCCGCGGAGTGCTCGACCCCGGCTCATTCGTAGTCCTTGGGTACCATGCACATGAATAGCAGGCGGTTGCTCGTCGGATTGCGGTACTGGTGACGTTCCTGGGGCTTGATCAGCACGTAATCTCCCTGGGCGATGGGGCGGGGGCCTTCGTCGGTGAGGATCTCGCCTTCCCCCTCCAAAACGTAGTTGACGTGCTCCGCGGCGTGGGCATGGTGCGGTGTATGCCCGCCGGGCTCCAGGGTGAACACCCGCACCGAGAAATTGGGCGCGCCCTCGGCGATGCCGATGGGCACCTGCTTGCTCGCCCCCTGCACGCCTTCCATCTGCACCGGCCGTGCCGGGCAGTCTTCCAACCGTGTGATCTTCATACCTATGACCTCTTAGGGTTTGGGATGGGTGAATGTCTCCAACGGGTGGCGCGGCTGGGCGTCAGCTCACCCGAGCGGGTCGTGGTAGCGATCGCCGCGGGCGGTTCAGGGGATCCGGTGCTCCCTGACCATCTGCCACTGCACCGGCGCGGTGAGATCGCGCAGGCAGAAGTGACCCCAGGGGTAGCCGCCGAAAACCTTCTCGCCGTCCTGGCCGGGTATGCGCGAGGTCTGCTGGCCGTAGACCAGCCCCCCGTAGCCCACGATCTGGTCATCCCGCGACCAGATGCTATAGACATGCTCGCCCTCAAAGCCCTCGCCGGTATTGAGCTCGGCGAGGTAGTCCGAGATCCCCCGCACGCCGCCGAACAGCGAAAAGCCCGGAAAAAACCCCGCCTCGTCCGAGCAGGTGGGCATCGTCCAGGTGGCCCAGAAGCAGTTGGTCAGCCCCAGGTTGGCACCCGCAATGCCCACGAAGGTGTCCACCCGTTCCGTGAGCGGAGGTCCCAGATCTTTCACCTTGCCCGTCTTGGGGTCCTCCATCGGGCCGCCCTTGATCGCCTTGCGCGCCAGGGTCACACCCATGGAGTGGGCGATGAGGTCGATCTTCTCCGCTCCGGTGTAGGCGAGCACCGCCTCGATGAAGGCGCGGATACGGCTGAGATAGGCCCAGGAGTGGACCTGCTCGGCGGCCTTGGCCGTATCGGCCGGCCCCCAGGTGGTGGCGTAGAGCTCCGCCGGGGTGTAGCCCTGATTGAGAAAATAGCGGATGGCGGTGGACCAACCGAGCGGCACGCCATCCTGTTGCCCCACCGCGCGGTCGGAATTGCCGTGGATGAAGACCACCGGTTGATGGCGAATCGGATCCTCCGCCAGGTGTTTCCCCCCGAAGCTGCCGCCCGCCAGATCGTCGCGCGGAAAATTCCAGCCGGTGAGGTTCTGTTGCTCCAGCCAGCGACGAAAATGCAGGCTCAGGCCCTCGGTGTCCACCGCTGGCATGGCCAGCGGCTCGGCCAGGGGGCAGCCCGGGGTGGCCGGCGCATCCGTGGCCCCGAGCAGTAGAACGGCAGTGCAAAGAAAGGCGCTCGTGGCGCGCATGGGAATGTCCGGTGGCCTGCGACAGCCTCCAATTGTAGCGGGTCGGCGCCGGGTAGGTTTCCCTGCGGCTTCGGGTCGCGTGACGGGGGCTCCGTGTCTGCCTATGCTTGGTAGAAGGGGTCCGCGACCCTGTCGATGCCTGCACCCAGAGGAGGCTTCCATGAACGGGTACCATCCGGCGGTGACGAGTGGTTTCATCCCCCTCGCCGTGGCTTTTG
>JAEHCY010000274.1 GCA_016880695.1 Chromatiaceae bacterium
ACGCACGGATACAGACCCTCGATTCGCAACCGCAGCGTTTTCTCACGGTTGAGCAGAAGGACGTGATCGTCGACTCCTACGTCAAGTGGCGCATCTCCGATGTGGCGCAGTTCTATCGTTCCACCGGCGGGAATGCGGAGCGCACCTCCCGGTTGCTCGGGGAGCGGATTAGTACCAGCCTGCGAGACGAGTTCGGGCGCCGGACGATCCAGGAGGTGGTATCGGGCGAGCGTAAGGAGATCATGGACCTGCTCACCAAAGAGGCCGATCGCAATGCCAACGAGCTCGGGGTGGAGATCGTGGACGTGCGGGTGAAAAAGATCGACCTGCCCCCCGAGGTGAGCGAGTCCGTCTACGACCGTATGCGCGCGGAGCGCGAGCGGGTGGCGCGCGACCTGCGCGCGAAGGGGGCCGAGGCCGCCGAGCGGATCCGTGCCGATGCCGACCGGCAGCACACGGTGACGCTGGCGGATGCCTACAAGGAGTCCGAAGAGCTGCGCGGCGCGGGCGACGCCAAGTCCGCGGAGATCTACGCTAAGGCCTTCCAACGCGACGCCGATTTCTACGCGTTCTATCGAAGTCTCAATGCCTATAAGGGCGTATTCCGGGACGGCGAAAATACCATCGTGCTCGAGCCAGACTCGGAGTTCTTCCGCTACTTCAATAAGGCCCAGGGCCAATCGGTACCCCAGGCCGCGCGCTGACGAGCCTGAGCATGGACATCGGCGGATAGCTTTGGGACAATAAACACACTTTGGCGGCGCGGGATTGAAACCGCGGCGAGGGTTCAAGAAAGCCGGGATTGCCCGGCTTTTTTTTCGAAGCAGTCGATGTGGCATGACCTCCTGGTTGCGATGGCCTTGCTCATGGTCATCGAGGGCATCTGGCCCTTCCTCAGTCCGGCGAGCCTGCGGCGGGCGCTGCACCAGCTCATCGCGCAGGAGGATCGCGCTCTGCGGATCGCGGGCCTGGTCAGCATGCTCTTCGGCGTCATCCTCCTCTACTGGGTGAACTGAGGACTGCTGTGGACGAGGAGCGCTGGCTGTTGCCCACAGGCATCGAAGAGGTGCTGCCCGAGCAGGCGAGGATGCTGGAGGCGTTGCGGCGCGAGCTGCTCGACCTGTATCGGCGCTGGGGCTACGAGCTGGTTATTCCGCCCTTTCTCGATTACCTCGAATCGCTCCTTACCGGCACCGGGCGTGATCTGGATCTACAGACCCTGAAGCTCACCGACCAGCTCTCCGGTCGCCTGCTCGGGGTGCGTGCCGACATGACCCCCCAGGTGGCACGCATGGATGCCCATGAGCTTGGGCGCTGTTCCCCGGCGCGGCTCTGCTATCTGGGCACGGTACTGCGGGCACTGCCCGAGGGTACCGCCGGCAGCCGCAGCCCGCTGCAGCTCGGGGCCGAGATCTTCGGACATGCGGGGGTGGAAAGCGACGTGGAGATCCTCCAGCTCTTGATCGCCACCCTCGGGGTCGCCGGCATCGAGGAGGCGTTTCTCGACCTCGGACATGTCGGCATCTTCCGCGGACTGGCCTGTGCGGCGGAGTTAAGCCGGGAGCAGGAGATCTCCCTGTTCGAGGCCTTGCAGCGCAAGGCAATCCCCGAGATCGAGTCGTTGATCGACTCCTGGGGCCTCGATGATGCCCTCGGGGCTATGCTGCGCGAGCTTCCGGAGCTCTGTGGTGACGATGCCCTCGAGCGGGCGGAGCGGGTGCTGGTTAATGCCCCACCTGCAGTGAAGGTGGCGCTTGCCTATCTGCGCCGGGTGGCCGACGAGCTGAACGCTTGGCTACCCGAGGTTCCCGTGCACTTCGACTTGGCGGAGCTGCGGGGCTACCAGTACAAGACCGGGGTGGTGTTCGCCGCCTTTGCGCCCAACTCGGGGCAGGAGATCGCCCGGGGCGGGCGTTATGACGAGATCGGCAAGGTCTTCGGTCGGGCCCGCCCGGCAGTGGGTTTCAGTGCCGACCTCAGGGTTCTGATGCGGGTCGGGTGTGGTCTCGAGCAGCGCTTCCCCGAGGCTGGTGCCGTGCTGGCACCCTGGTCGGCGGACGCGACGCTGCAGGCGATGGTCCAGGGGCTTCGTGCCGCGGGGCGGAGGGTCATCCGGGCCCTGCCGGGACAAGAGGCGGATGCCCGGGAGTGGGGATGTGAGGAGCGTCTCGTGCCGAAAGCCGATGGCGCATGGGTTGTGGAACCGCTGTGAGCAGTTCTTTGCGGGGGCAGGCAGTGATGGGCAAGAGTGTAGTGGTAATCGGCACCCAGTGGGGCGATGAGGGAAAGGGCAAGGTGGTGGATCTGCTCACCGACCGCGCCAGCGCCGTGGTCCGCTTCCAGGGGGGACACAATGCAGGGCATACCCTGGTGATCGACGGTCAGCAGACGATCCTGCACCTCATCCCCTCGGGAATACTACACGATGGGGTGAGTTGTCTGGTCGGCAACGGGGTGGTGCTCTCACCCCAGGCACTGTTGGCGGAGCTCGCGGCGCTAGAGAAGAAGGGCGTTCCAGCCCGCGAGCGTCTGCGCATCAGCGAGGCCTGCCCCCTGATCCTGCCTTATCACATCGCACTGGACCAGGCACGGGAGCGGGCGCGCGGCAGCAAGGCGATCGGCACCACCGGTCGGGGTATCGGTCCGGCCTACGAGGACAAGGTCTCCCGGCGCGGTATCCGCCTCGGTGAGCTGCTCGATCCCCCGCACTTCGCCGAGCGGCTGCGGGAGGTGCTCGATTTCCACAATTTTGTCCTCGAGCACTACTTCCGGGTGGAACCGGTGGATTACCAAGCCATGCTCGATGAGGCCCTCTCCCAGGGGGAGGTGTTGGCGCCCCTGGTCGATGACGTCTCGGGTCTGCTCTACGGGCTGCGGGACGCCGGGGTGAACATCCTGTTTGAAGGTGCCCAGGGGGCGCTGCTCGACATCGACCACGGCACCTATCCTTTCGTCACCTCATCCAACACCACCGCGGGAGGTGCTGCCACCGGCACCGGTTTCGGGCCGCTGGACTTCGACCGTGTTCTCGGTATCGTCAAGGCGTACACCACCCGCGTTGGCGGCGGGCCGTTTCCCACCGAGCTTGGCGATGCGGTTGGCGACCACCTGGGGAAGAAGGGCCACGAGTTTGGCGCCACCACTGGTCGCAAGCGGCGGTGCGGCTGGCTCGATATGGTCTCGCTGCGGCGCTCCCTGGAGATCAACAGCGTTTCGGGGATCTGCATCACCAAGCTCGATGTTCTCGACGGTCTCGAGACCCTCAAGATCTGTGTGGCCTACCGTCTCGATGGCCGGGATCTCACTGCCCCACCCGCGGGCGCGGATCGCTTCGGGCGGTGCGAGCCCCGCTACATCGAGCTCCCGGGCTGGCAAGAATCGACCGTGGGGCTTACCGGGTACGAGCAGCTACCGGCAAACGCGCAGGCTTACCTACGCAAGATCGAGGAGCTGAGCGGCCGCCCGATCGACGTCATCTCTACCGGACCCGACCGCGCCCAGACCATCGTGCTGCGGCATCCGTTTGCGGCCTGAAGCGGCCGCTTCAGGCTCAGAGGAACTCCCGCCCCGCCCAGTCGCGGGCGAATTGCCAAGCGGTGCGGCCGCTGCGTGATCCCCGGCGCAGCGCCCACTGCAGCGCCGCAGTCTGGGCCGCCTGGCGGTCGGGGGGGTCGCAGCCGAGCTGTCGCATCCAGTGAAAGACGGTCTCGAGATACTGGGCCTGGCTGAAGGGATGGAACGAAAGCCACAGGCCGAAGCGGTCGGAGAGAGAGACCTTCTCCTCCACGCTCTCACCGTGGTGCAGTTCACCCTCCACCAGTCGGCTGTCCTGATTCTCGCTTGGGTACTCGGGCACCAGGTGGCGCCGATTGGATGAGGCGTAGAGCAGGAGGTTCTCCGCCGGGGCAAAGATCGAGCCCTCGAGCAGGCTCTTCAGTGCCTTGAAGCTCAGGTCATCGGCCTCGAAGGCGAGGTCGTCACAGTAGAGGAGGAATCTCTCCTCGCGTCCCCGTAATCGCTCCAGGATCAGCGGGAGATCCACCAGATCGGCCCTCTCGACCTGGATCAGCCGTAGCCCCTGGGGTCGAAAGTGATTGAACAGGGCCTTGATCAGGGAGGACTTGCCGGTGCCCCGAGCACCCCAGAGGAGGGCATTGTTGGCGGGTCGGCCGCCGAGGAACTGCTCGGTGTTGCGCACAAGCTGCGCCTTCTGATCCTCTATGAAGAGCAGGTCCGCGAGATGGATCTGGTGAACCCGCGGCACCGCCAGCAGGTGAGCGGCACCCCCCGTGCGACGCCAGTAGAAGGCTGGGGCGGACCAATCCGGCTCCGCTGGGAGCGGCGGGAGAGACCCTGCAATCCGCTCCAGAAGCTCTGCAATCTGTGCCAGCACAGGGACGATAGCCGGTGGGACGCCGGGCGCCGCAGGGTCCGGTGCGGCCATCGCGGTTCAGCCTTCGAGCCTTCGGTAGCGGATGCGGTGGGGCTGATCCGCCTCGGTGCCCAGCCGCCGGTGGCGGTCGGCCTCATAGTCGGCGTAGTTGCCCTCGAACCAGACCGCCTGGGAATCCCCCTCGAATGCGAGGATATGGGTAGCGATGCGGTCGAGGAACCAGCGGTCGTGGGAGATGACCGCCACACAACCGGGAAAGGCGAGGATCGCCTCTTCCAGCGCCCGCAGTGTCTCCACATCCAGGTCGTTGGTGGGCTCGTCGAGGAGCAGCAGGTTGCCGCCGCTGCTCAATAGCTTGGCGAGGTGCAGGCGGTTGCGTTCGCCACCGGAGAGATCCCCCACCCGCTTCTGCTGGTCGGCGCCGCGGAAGTTGAAGCGGCTCACGTAGGCCCGCGAGGGCATCTCGAAGCGGCCAACCTGCATGATGTCGAGACCCCCCGAGATCTCCTCCCAGACCGTTTTGTGGTTGTCGAGCGCATCCCGGCTTTGGTCCACGTAGGCGACCTCGACGGTATCGCCGATGCGTAGGCTTCCCCCATCGGGCTGCTCTTGGCCGGTGATGACGCGGAACAGGGTGGTTTTGCCCGCGCCGTTGGGACCGATGATGCCGACGATGCCGCCCCGGGGCAGGTTGAAGCTGAGGCCGTCAAAGATGACGCGGTCGTTGTACACCTTACTCAGGCCCTTGGCCTCGATGACCAGGTCGCCCAGCCGCGGGCCGGGTGGGATGTAGATCTCGTTGGTCTCGTTGCGTTGTTGGAAACTGGGTGATTGCAGCTCCTCGAAGCGCGCCAGACGGGCCTTGCTCTTGGCGTGACGCCCCTTGGGGTTGGCCCGCACCCATTCGAGCTCCTGCTTCATGCTGCGCATTCGGGCCTGCTCCTGCTTCTCTTCCAGCTCAAGGCGCCGCTCCTTCTGCTCTAGCCAGGACGAGTAGTTGCCCTCCCA
>JAEHCY010000275.1 GCA_016880695.1 Chromatiaceae bacterium
CTTGACGTACCACACCGCCAGCCACAGCACGATGATTGGCAGGATCAACACCCGGGTGATGTTGAAAATCTCCGCCACCTTGAGAGTCTCGATCCCGTTCGGCTGGAAGGCCAGGGCCGCACCCGCCACCTGGGCGGAGTTGAGGATACCCGTGCCCGCCCAGGCCCCGAACTGCACCGGCCCCATGTGGAAGAAGTGACCCACCACCGGGAACAGAAACATGCAGGCCACCCCCCACAGCAGGATGGTGCCGATGGTGTAGGCAATTTCCAGCGACTTGGCCTGCACCACCGGCGCCGAGGCCACCGTGGCAGACACCCCGCACACCCCCATGCCGGCGGCGAGCACTCCGCCCATGGAGTTGGGAATGTTGCGGCGCGCACCCATCCACAGCGTCAGCCCCACCGAGCCCAGCACGAAGAAGCCGATCATGATGATCGAGAGGCCACCGAGCTGGCGGAGCTCGGCGGCGGAGTAGAGCACCCCAAGCAACACCACGCCGGTCTTCAGACCCAGGCGCGAGAGTCGAATACCGTTCTCCGCCCAGCGCGGCACCCGAAAGACGTTGACCACCAGGATACCGGCGATGATCCCGAGCACGACGTAGTTGAGCCCGAGCACGTCGTGGAGATACTTGTCGCCCATCACCGGCCCGAGCGCCTTGGACAGCACCGCCACCCAGGGGTCCAGGTACCAGCGGATCAGCATGGCGATCAGCAGGATGAAGGTGGCACCGGCAATGGTGGAGAGGTAGTAGTCGAGATTACCCTCGACGTGGCGCCCCATCAGATGCCATAGGCCGACCACGACGGCGATGCCGCCAAAGACGTAGGGCAGCGAGGTCATCTCCGAGGTGAGCTTTTCGATGGCAAGGTACTTGATCAGCCCGTCCTGCCAACCCAGCGTGGTGCTGGCGCCGATGCCGAGCATCACCAGCCCCATGATCAGGAGCGCCGGGTGCCTTTGTGTGTAGACCATAGATTCTCCTCCTGCCGTGTTCTCTCGTTAACCGCCCCCCTGGGGGGGCGGACCCTCGCACCTCTGCGGGCACCTGTGCATTCAGCCGGTGACTGCCCGGGCGGCGCGCACGCCCAGGAACAGCCACTTTGCCCGTGGGGTTAGAGTATTCGGCGCAGCAGCGTCCGCGTCAAGCGAGCGCGGAGTGTTTGGCGGCTCCGGCACCGCCGCGCTTTCGGGTCATCCGCCCCTTCTCTCACCCGCCACCCCCTTAGGGCCAGACGCGGGTGAGCCCCTTGAGGCCGCGCAGAAACCTCCCCGCCGGCTCATTTCCCCCGGATGAGGGCAATCAGATCCTCGGTGGAGGGCAGCGCCGTGGCCTCGCCCTCGGACAGGATGCCGTCGGCGAGCGCCCGCTTGTCCTGATGCAGGTCGACGATGCGCTCCTCGATAGTCCCCCGGGTCACCAGCCGATACACCGTCACTGGCCGCTGCTGGCCGATGCGGTGGGCCCGCCCCATGGCCTGGTCCTCGGCGGCGGGGTTCCACCAAGGATCCGTGATCACCACGTAATCGGCGGCGGTGAGGTTCAGCCCGAAGCCACCAGCCTTAAGGCTGATCAGGAACAGCTCGCCCTCCCCCGCCTGGAAGGCGGCGACCCGCCGGGTACGCTCGGCCGCCGGGGTGGCCCCGTCGAGATACTGGTAGCGGATACCGGCCGCAACCAGGGGCTCGCGCAGCAGCGTGAGGAAATCGACGAACTGGCTGAACACGAGCGCCTTGTGGCCGTTGTCGGCCAACTCGCTGGCCAGCTCGGCGAAGGCCTGCACCTTGGCACCCAGAATGCCAAGTCCCGGGCTCACCAGGCGCGGATCGCAGGCGGCGCGGCGCAAGCGCATGAGCTGAGCCAGGATGTTGAAGCGCATCTCCCCGGGTGGCAGCTTCTCGAACGCGTCCGCCATCGAGGCCATCGCCTCGCGACGCAGCGCCTCGTAGTGGGCCGCCTCCGCCCCGTCGGGCTCCACGGCAAGGATCAGC
>JAEHCY010000276.1 GCA_016880695.1 Chromatiaceae bacterium
GATCTTGGCGCGCAGCCGGCTTATGTGGACGTCGATGACGTTGGTCTGGGGGTCGAAATGGTAGTCCCACACCCCTTCAAGCAACATCGTGCGGGTGACCACCTGTCCGGCGTGGCGCATCAGATACTCCAGCAGCCGAAATTCCCGTGGCTGCAGCGCAATGGGCTCCCCCGCGCGGGTCACCTCTCGCGCCAGAAGATCCATCTCCAGGTCCGCCACCCGCAGCCGGGTTTCCGGGGCGTCGCCCCCGCGCCGGCGCACCAGGGCCTCGACGCGGGCGTGCAGCTCGGAGAAGGCGAAGGGCTTGACCAGGTAGTCGTCTCCCCCCGCGCGCAGCCCCTCCACCCGATCATCCACCTCGCCCAAGGCGCTCAGGATCAGCACCGGCGTGGTATTGCCCGAAGCACGCAGGGTGCGCACGATGGCGAGCCCCTCGAGCTTGGGGAGCATGCGATCGATGATGAGGACGTCGTAACCCTCGCTGGCCGCGAGAAACAGCCCTTCCCTGCCATCGGCAGCGTGATCCGCGACCATACCGACCTCGCGCAGGGCTTTAAGCAAAAAGGCGACGACCTGCTGGTCGTCCTCTATGAGCAGCACACGCATGGAGGGGAACGGGGGGTGAGCGGCGGCTTTTTCGGGATCGACATTGGGGCCAGTGTAACAGCCGGCCGCGCAGGCGTCCGATAGCGGTGCCTGCGCGGCCGTTGCTTGCCCTTCCCGGGCCTGATCAGGTGGCGAAGCGCAGGGTGACGAAGCGCTTCTCGCCCTCCTTCTCCACCAGCAGGAGCACGGAGGATCGCTCTGCCTTGGCCGCCTCACGCACCCGGCTAACCAGGTCTTCGGGCGCGGTCACCGGATGCTGGCCAATCATGGAGATGACGCTCCCGGGCCGGATTCCCGCCTTCTCCGCCGGGCTCCCGTCGGCCACCTTAGCCACCAGCACGCCCTTGGTCTGGGGATCGACCTTCAGCGCCTGGCGCGCGTCATCGGTCAGGGGCGCCAAATACAGACCCAGCTTCGCCTTGGGCTCCGCGACACCGTTGGGGCCATCGGTGGTCTCCGCCACCTTGTCGTCGTTGGGCAGGGCTGCGATCACCACCGGGAGTGTCTGCATCGCCCCCTGGCGCATCACACCGACCATCACCTCGGTGCCGGCATGGGTGGCGGCGATGGTCTTGGGAAGCTGCTTGAGCTCGTCAATGTTCTGCCCGGCAGCACTCAGGATCACATCGCCCGGGAGCACACCGGCCTTCGCCGCAGGGCTTGCGGGTACCACGCTCGCCACCAAGGCGCCCTTGGTGTCCTTCAGCCCGAGGCCTTCGGCAATCTCCTCGGTCACCGGTTGGATCTGCACGCCCAGCCAGCCGCGCTCGATGTGGCCGTGGTCGCGCAGTTGCGCCACCACCGTCTTGGCGGTGGCGGCCGGTATAGCGAAGCCGATGCCGACACTGCCCCCGCTCGGGGAGAAGATGGCCGTGTTCACCCCGATGACCCGCCCACTGCCATCGAACAGGGGACCACCCGAGTTGCCACGGTTGATGGGTGCGTCCACCTGCAGGTAGTCGTCCACCGATCCGTCGTGGATGTCGCGGCCACGGGCCGAGACGATCCCCGCGGTCACCGAGCCGCCCAGACCGAAGGGATTGCCCACCGCCAGGACCCAATCCCCCACCCGCGTTGCCGCCGAGTCCCCAAACTCCACGTAGGGCAGCGGCTTGCCCGCTTCGATCTTCAGCAGTGCCAGGTCGGTCTTCGAGTCGCGACCCTTCACGCTGGCGCGGTAACGGCTGCCGTCGTTGAGGAGCACGTTCACCTCATCGGCCCCCTGCACCACGTGGTTGTTGGTGACTACGTACCCATCGGCGGAGATGAGGAAACCAGATCCTACCCCCTGGAGGGTTTTCGGTCCGCCGTGGCCGTGACCCGGCATTGCCCGTTGGTTCTGAAAGCGCTTGAACAGCTCCCGCAGCGGGCTGCCTTCGGGGAGATCGGGCATCTGCAACTGGGGACCGTCCGCCTCCTCGCCGATCTGCCCACTCACCGCCACATTCACCACCGCCGGGGTGACGCGCTCGGCAACGTCGGCAAAGCTGGCCGGGCCCGCGGCGCTTGCCGTCGCCGCCGTGGGCACGGCGGGGGTGACAGCGCTCGCACTCGCCAGATGGGCACCCGCCAAGGCCAGCGCCACGGCACCCGCCACGGCGCTGCGCACCCAGAGCTTGCGCTTACCGGCAGGGCTCTGGGGGCTCGTCTTGGGCATAGAATCATATGAATTCATGGTCATGGATCTACTTCCTCCAGTTTTATCAGGGTTAGGTTGAGCCCGATGCCCCCCTGCGGGCGGAGCAACCCTAATGCGGTCGGCATCGGACTCTTGACGGGTACAGTTATAGGGGTGAGCGACTTACGCCACCGTTTCAGGAGGATTAACAATTGGTAAGCTGGCGGGACCTGTGGGCGTTATGCCGTTTGCAGGTGAAACTTCGATTTGCGCGGGTGGGCAGCGAGCCGGTCGGACTGAATACCAACCCACGGAACCGAAATACCGATGTGCATTTGGCATCCCAACCGCGCTGACGGCGAAGGTGCCGAAAGATCCCTCCCTCACAAAGAAGCAGTGCGGACGGCATTTCCAGCAAGCGAAAGATAGCCGCTGAATTTGACTGGTCTCAGGATTTCCCAGAAACTTCCCGCTGGTCTCGCGCCTGAAGAGCAGTGGTTCAGCGGCTTCGCTCAAAGCGCTTCGCTTCGGAAACATCAACAGTACAAGGACTCTATCGATGAATGCACCCGAGCCCGATCGCGCCCTGGAAAAGCGACTCTCCAACCGCCTGCTGGACGTGCTCATCCGAGCCGGTTTGGTCCTCGCCCTGGCGATGCTCTGCTACAAAATCTTTGCCCCCTTTCTGACCCTGATGGTGTGGGCACTGATCCTCTCGGTCACCCTCTATCCGCTCCATCAAATCTTGGCCACCCGGTTCGGGGGGAAGCAGGGGCTCGCGGCCACCCTGGTGGTGATGGTCGGCATCTTGCTGATCGTGGTACCCACCGCGATCGTGATCAACTCGCTGAGCGATTCCGTCCAGAACCTGATCAACAATGCGCAGAACGATACGCTGCACATCCCCGCACCTCCCCCGGGTGTGGCGGAGTGGCCGATCGTCGGCAAGAAGGTTTCCGCCTTCTGGACCCAGGCACACTCCGATTTTCCGGCACTGGTGAAGACGATGCAGCCCAAGATCGGCGAGCTGGCGACCCAAGCCTTGAGCATGGTCGCCAGCGCGGGGGGGGCCATGCTGCTGTTTTTGGTCTCATTCATCATTGCTGGGATCATCATGGCCTTCGGCGAGTCGGGCGCTAAGGCGGCCGAGGCGATCTTCCAGCGCATTGGCGGCATCGAGCGCGGGAGCGAATTTGCCGTACTCTCCACCGCCACCATTCGCGCCGTCGCCTCGGGCGTCATCGGGATCGCCTTCATCCAGGCCATCCTCGTGGGGCTGGCGCTGATCATTGCCGGTATCCCCTGGGCCGGGGTGCTATCGCTCCTGGTGATGGTGCTCGGAATCGCCCAGATTCCGGCGCTGCTGGTTACCTTGCCCGCCATCGGTTACCTCTTCTCCAGCGGGGACTACAGCACCGCGGCGGCTATCGGTTATAGCGCGGTGTTATTCGTCTCTGGCATGGCCGACAACGTCCTAAAACCGCTCCTGCTCGGTCGCGGGGTCGATGCTCCCATGCCGGTGATCCTGCTCGGGGCGCTCGGCGGCATGGCCACCTCCGGCGTCCTGGGAATGTTCGTTGGGGCCACCTTACTGGCGGTGGGCTACCAGATCTTCATGGGCTGGGTGGCCAATAATCCGGACACCCCGCAACAACCGGCGGTGAAAGACTCGCAAACCCCCGCCTGAGGGGAGCGCCGCATGCGGGTGGATCGACTGGGCAGGGGGGGCGTTGCCCTGGCCCAAACCTTGCTGCTTAGCGCCTGCACCCTGGTGGGACCTGACTTCCAGCGACCCGAGGTACCCTGGCTCGCGGATTGGACAGGAGGCTCCCTCAAGGCGCTGGCAGCGGAGGAGCGGGGTAAGACGAGAGCGCAGACCGAGATCTGGTGGCGCAACTTCAATGATCCGGTGCTCGACCGCCTGGTCGAAGAGGCGCAGCGGCGCAATCCCAACGTGCGCACCGCCGGCATGCGCATTCTGGAATCCCTCGCCCAGCTTGGGATCGCGGAAAGCCTGCTCTACCCCCAGTTGCAGCAGCTAACCGGCGAGGCCCTTCGGCTGGGGCAGAAAACGGAGGGTGTGCCGGACACCACCTTTACCCGCTATAGAGCGGGGCTCGGGATCGGCTGGGAGCTCGACTTCTGGGGCAAATTCCGCCGCGGCATCGAGGCGGCGGATGCCAGCTATTTCGCCAGCGTTGCCCAGTACGATGATGTGCAGGTGCTGGTCGCCGCCCAAACGGCGAGCCTCTATTGCACCATCCGCACCATCGAAGCGCGGTTGCAGATCGCCCATGAAAACGCCGCGCTGCAAAAGCGCAGCCTGGAGATCACCGAGCGGCTCTTCAAGAGCGGCAATGACTCCGAGCTCGACGTACAGCAGGCCAAGTCCCAGTATCTGAGCACCCTCGCGACCATTCCCCAACTGGAGAGCAATCTGCGCCAGGTCCAGAATGCCTTGAACGTACTGCTGGCCAGACCTCCGGGACCGCTGCCCGAAATGGCCGCCGGCAAAGACAAGATTCCCCAGGCCGAGCTCGGCGTCATCGCCGACATACCCGCCGAACTGCTGCGCCGGCGCCCGGATATCAGGGCCGCGGAGATGCGATTGGCGGCTCAGTCCGCCCTGATCGGGGTGAGCGAGGCGGAGCTCTATCCCTCCATCTCATTGCGGGGCTCGGTGGGGCTGACGGCAACCTCCCTGACACCGTCGAGCAAGACGCTGGACTGGGCCGTGGGGCCCAGTCTCGTTTGGAACCTGCTCGACTATGGTCGGCTCACCAACCAGGTCTTGGTGCAGGATGCCCGGTTCCAGCAGCTCTACGAACAGTATCAGGAGGAGATCCTGCAGGCGGCCCGTGAGGTCGATGACGCCGCCGTGGCATTCGCCAAGAGCCGCGAGCAGGTCGCGCTGCTGGCGCAAACCGTGCAGGCGGCGCGGCGCTCCCTCACGATTGCCACCCTGCAGTATCGAGAGGGGTTGACCGACTTCGAGCGGGTGCTCGACTCTCAGCGCACCCTGTTCAGCCAGCAGGAGCGTCTGGTCAACAATCGTGGCGATGTCGCCCAGAACCTGGTCGCCCTCTACAAGGCGATGGGTGGGGGCTGGGAGCAGGGACGTAGTCGTCCGCTACTGGACGATGCCACCCGCGAGACCCTGGGCGAACGCACTGCCTGGAAGGAAATGCTCAACACCCCCCTGCCCCCTACTGGAGCCGATCCACAATTGAAACCGGCCGCAACGGGAACGCCATCGCCATGACTCAAGAACCAGAAAAGCCAGCGGTGGCGCCAGCGCCAGTCGCCGCCGAGGAGTCCGCCTCGAGACCCGGAACGGGGACACGGGCCGGGGCAGTGATCCTGCTGGTCCTGATCGTTGGCAGCCTGCTCTGGTACTTCGCGGCGGATCGCCTGACCCCGCACACCTCGCAGGCCAGGGTGCAGGCCTTTGTGGTCCCGGTCGCCGCCGAGGTGGCGGGAAAGGTGCTGAAGGTGCACGTCAAGAACAATGATGACGTGCAGCGCGGGCAACCCCTGTTCGATATCGATCCAAGCCAGTACCAGATCGCGTTGCAGCGCAGCCGCTCCGATTACGAGTCGGTGCGCGGATCGGTCAATGCCTCGGCGGCGACCGTGGAAGCGGCCCGGGCCTCGCTGCAGGCGGCGCAGGCCAATCACGTCAAGGCCGACAAGGATGCGACGCGGCAGGAACGGCTGTATGCCGAAGACCCCGGCGCCATCTCGGTGCGCCGGCTTGAGGTGGCGCAAGCGACCCGGGTTGAGGCCCGCAGCAAGGAGAAGGCCGCCGAGGCCGACTTGCGCAAGGCGCGGGAGGCCGCCGGCGAGAGCGGCGACAACAACGCCCAACTGCAAAGTGCCCGCTCGGCAATCGAGAAGGCCGAGCTCGATCTCAGTCGAACCCAGGTGGTCGCTCCCACGCGGGGTCTGGTGACCGACCTGCGCACCGATGCCGGCCAATTCGCACAGGCCGGTGCTCCGCTCATGACCCTGATCGCGATCCACGACCTCTGGATCAGCGCCGACCTGACCGAGAACAACCTCGGCAACCTCGACCCCGGCAACGAGGTGGCGATCGTCCTCGACGTGCTGCCCGGCGAAGTACTGAAGGGCCGGGTACGCAGCGTTGGCAGCGGCGTCAGCTCCGGCCAGCCGGCACCCCCGGGAACGCTGCCGACGATCCAGAACAGCCGCGATTGGCTGCGCCAGGCGCAGCGCTTCCCGGTGGCGGTCGAGTTCGACGCTGCCGACGCCGAACGCCTGCGCAGGGTCCGCATCGGCGGCCAGGCCGAGGTGATGGTGTTCACCGGCGACAACTTCCTGATGAACCTGCTCGGCGCGGGCTACATCCGGCTGATGAGCCTGCTCTCCTACCTCTACTGAGCGGCCGATGATCGCCCCGGCGGATAAGGCGGTACTGCGGCTAGCGGTCGGACTCGGTCTGTCCGTCCTGATCGCCTACGGCCTGGCGTTGCAGATGCCCTACCTCGTCTGCCTGATGGCCATGATGCTCCTGTGCAAGCCGGGCCCGCCGATCGCGCCGGTCAAGGCCGCGGCCATTGCCCTGCTGCTCGCCGGCCTGCTGGTAACGGGGGTGCTGATGGTCCCCCTGCTGGAAAACTACGCGCTGGCCGGCGTCGTGCTGACCGGCGCGATCCTGTACGCGCTGTTCTTCTTCGGCATCCGCACCGGCAACCCGCTGACCATGCTCCTCGTGGTGGCTTTCACGCTGATCCCGGTCGCCGGGGTGGCCGAGCAGGCGCTGGTGACGGTCATCAGCCTGACCATCGCCGTCGGGATCGCGGTCGGCGGCCTGGTCAGCGGCTTTTCGCATACCTTTTTTCCCGACGCGCCGGGACCGGCCACGAAGGCGGCCAAGGCACCGCCCCCCAGCCGCGAGACGGCGAGCTGGATCGCGCTGCGCGGCACGCTGGTGGTGATGCCGGTGTTCGTTCTGGCGCTGACCGACCCCTCGTTCTATCTGGCGGCGATCATGAAGACCGCCGCTCTCGGGCAACAGGCGGGTTCCACCGACACGCGCTCGGCCGGCCGGGAACTGGTGGGATCGACCCTGATGGGGGCGGCCATGGCCCTGATCGTCTGGTTCGGCCTGTCGCTCTGGCCCAACCTGTGGATGCTGCTGCTGTGGATGATGGCGGCCGCCCTGTGGGCCGGCGCACGGCTCTTCGGGGTCAGGCGCACGGCCTACCCGCCCCTGTTCTGGAACGATGCGCTGATGACCCTGCTGATTCTGCTCGGCCCGGCAATCGAGGACAGCGCCGGCGGCACGGGGGTGCTGGGGGCGTCCGCCAGTCGTGTCTGC
>JAEHCY010000277.1 GCA_016880695.1 Chromatiaceae bacterium
ACCCGAATCGGTTTGGCCTGTCCTGGAGCGATGGGGCTCTGCTCGCCCTCCAGATCACCGGACTGGGCGATGGCATTGCCGCTCGGCGAGACCCTGGCGCCAACGCCCACCTGGGGGAAGTTGGAGAGCTTGAGCTGCGGGGTCATGGCCAGGCTGTCGTCGAGCGTCACGGCGAGGGGTAGATCATGCACCTGCGCCCGATGTACCGCGAGCGGCATGGGTGGCCCCTGGAGGGCCTTGGCGTAGACGAATACCGCATCCTCCGGTTTGACCCGGGCGCGCAGGGGCTCCGCCAACGAGACCTCGACCCGGACCGACGCCGCGGGGGTCTCTTTCGCCGCGCTCGGGGCGGAGGTGGGCGGGGCGGAACCCGCGGGGGCTTGTCCGGGGGCGGGTTGCCCACGGGCCTGGGCGATGAACCCGCGTAGGTTTTCCGCGTCCTCGCCATCGGCGGGGAGCAGGGGGTAGAGGGCCTCCCAGTGTCGCACCGCGGCCTCGCGTTCACCTCGTTGCAGCGCGGCGACGCCGGACAGCCACAAGGCATTAGGATTGTTGGGCGCTGTCTCCAGGGCGGCGGCGACAAGCCGCTCCGGCTCTCCGCTGAGTTGGTTGTCGTTGCTCACCGCCAGGGCCTCGGCGTAGGTGAGCATGACCTCGGGCTCGCGGGGGGCCAGTTGGTAGGCGCGCCCGTAGGCGGCAAGGGCCTTTTCGGTTTGCCCGGTGGCGTTGTAGCTCCGCCCCAGCATCAGCCAACCCTCGAGGTTGTCGGGGTTCTGGGCCAGCTTCTCCGCCAGCCGCTCCACCAGAACCTCCATGGGGGGCAGGTCGTCTTTGGCCTGATCCGCGGGAGTGGATGCATGGCTGAGCGTCTCCAGCCGGGGAATGATCTCGGCGTTGCCCAGCATGCGATAGAGCCCGATCGCCACAACGGGCACGCCGATGGCCAGCACCAGGGCCGCCCACCGACCACTCCGCAGGGGCTGCGGCGCCGTGGGGCCCGCGTCGGAAAGGTTGTCGAGGAGCTGGCGCTCCAGGTCGTGGCGGGCCGCCTGGTAACGGGCCGGCTCCAGGTTGCCGGCGGCGAGATCCGCCTCCAGCTCGGCGAGCTGCTGGTGGAACAGGCTCCGATTCAGCTCCGACGGGTCCACATCGCGCGTGGAGCCGCTCTTTCGCAGGAGGGGGGGAAGGACGAACAGGAGCGCCAGACCGACGAGCCCGGCGACGAGGATCCAGAACACGATCATCTAGGGATTTCCAGGGGGTCGGTCAGCGTCAAACAGCGCTTGCAGCCGTTGCTGCTCGGCGGGGGAGAGATCGTCCTGCGCGGGGGCCTGCTTGCGCCGCAGCACACGCCACAAGAGCACCGCGCCCACCACCACGAGCACCAGGGGTCCGAACCAGAGCACGTAGGTAGAGGGCTTCAGCGGTGGGCTGTAGAGCACGAAGTCGCCGTAGCGTGCGACCAAGAAGTTGATGACCTCCTCGCGCGACTTGCCGGCGCGCATCATCTGGTAGACCTCGCGGCGCAGATCCTGCGCCAGCTCGGCCTGGGAGCCGGCAAGGGACTCGTTCTGGCACACCAGGCAGCGCAGCTCTTCGGTCAGCTCCCGAAACTGCTGCTCCTGGGCGGGAGAATCGAACTTAAACTCCGCGAGCGTGGAGGCCGCTGCCGACGCGATCCACAGCAGGACACCCAGCAGAACCGGGGTAAGGCGTAATCGGATCAACTCTCCACCTTCAACTGCTGCACCAGGGGACGCAGGGTGGCTTCCCACTCCTCGCGGCTGATGGGGCCAATCTGCTTGTAACGGATGATGCCCTTGCGGTCGACGACGAAGGTCTCGGGGGTGCCATACACACCCCAATCGATTCCGACCCTTCCGTCTTGATCGAAGGCGTTCATGCGGTAGGGGTCCCCATATTGGCGCAGCCACTGCAGGGCATCGTCGCGCTGGTCTTTGTAGTTCAGACCGACGATCTGGAGTCCGTCCTCCCGCGCCAGGCGCATCAGCTCCTTGTGCTCGGCGCGGCAGGAGACACACCAGGTGGCCCAGACGTTGAGCAACGACACCTGGCCGAGCAGGTCGGCATTGGAAACGGTACGGGTGGGATCGCGCAGCTCGGGGAGCGCGAAGCTGGGTGCCGGCTTGCCCACCAGCGGCGAGGGCACCTTGCGCGGGTCGATCGCCAGACCGCGGAACAGGAAGAGCGCAATGCCCACGAACACCAGCAGCGGCAGGAAAAAGCGCAGATAGCTTTTCATGGGCCTATCTCGCGACCAGGGAAGCAGAGGCGGCGAGATCGCTCGGCGATGCCGCGGTAACGCGACGGGGAACCAGGCGGTAGCGGCGGTCGCTCAGGGACAACAGGCCACCGAGGGCCATCAGGATCGCCCCGAGCCAGATCCAGCGCACGAAGGGCTTGTAGTAGAGACGCAGGCTCCAGTCGCCCTTGCCGAGGGGCTCACCCAGGGAGACGTAGACGTCGCGCAGCAGGCCCGGGTCGATGGCGGCCTCGGTCA
>JAEHCY010000278.1 GCA_016880695.1 Chromatiaceae bacterium
TAAGAGCTCGAAGGGCGCGCCGTAGCGGAGCTCGGTGGTGGGCGTGGGATTGGCCGCCCGCAGGCGGATGAAGATCTGGCGGCGCTTCTCGCGGTTCATGGGGGCAAAAGATAGGGGGAAAGTCGCCACAGGCCAAGGGAAGACGATCGCATAGTTTCCGTCACGGCGGTTGGATACCCCATAATCAGCCGCGTTCAGGACAAGCAGAGCGGCCGGATAGCCAGTTCCACAGGTGCGATTTATCAACTCCAAGGTGGATGGATCAGCCGCAGCCCCTCGTCCTTACCCTTGAAGGCGAGCCCCGCTACGTTCTCCATCAGAAAGGCGTGCCCGGGTATCACGTAGCATCCGAAGATAGGCGGCGACCGTATCGGCACGCGGATCGTCTAGGCGGCGAGCCCAATACCGGGGAGGTATACTTGGCTTTGTTAAGGAGACGATGCGCTGACCCTGAGCCGGCAGGGGAGCAGCCCGCAAATGGCAAGGCTTGCGTGTGGTCGCACCCCATTACGCCCACCACGCGCTACCAGAGGGTGTGCCGCGTTTGACGGAGCCCGGTGTCGGTGGGTCTTGCTCTGCCAACCCGCGCTAGTGGGTCCTTCCAACCGCCTGTTACTCTCGTGTAGAGTGGGTGCCGACAGTCTTTGTGCATGATCGGCAGGGTGACGACCATCTGGAGGACCGTTGAGCATGACCACCGGGCTGCACATTTCACTTCCCGAGGCATTGAAGGCATACGTGAAGGAGCGCGTAGAAGAGAAGCGCTACGGCACTCCCAGCGACTACATTCAAGCGCTCGTTCGAGAGGATCAGAGGCGACGGGAAGAAGAGCAACTGGAGCAGATGCTGCTCCGGGGGATCGAGTCGGGGAAGAAATCGCGGCTGTCAAAGAAGGAGATCGATGCAATGTGTCGGGATCTCCGTGACCGGTTGCGGAAACGATCGACCGAGTGAGGAGTGCCCCACAGTGCTGCGGTGGGATACCTTGGTTGATGGATGCAGGGTCACCGCGTCCATAGGATCTGCGCGGGTTGAACCCGTGCCCTGGACCCTGTGGCCACCCGGGGCTGATCTGAGCACAAGCGCTCGCCGAGCAGCAAGAACTTTGCCGGGAGCGGGGATCGATCGAGGTTGAGCGGGAAGGGTGGGCCCGGGAAAACAGGCCCCGGGAGGCCAGACCCGCAATGCGGGGGATCGCCTGGTAGTCCCCATCAGTAACGGGATGAGCGTCACTTGCTGGGCAGGAAACCCTGCCCAGCAGCAGGCTGACTATTCCATCTTGACCGTGATGCCGCTGGCCGATCCCACGTTCAACTGCAGGCCTTCGGTTCGCGATTCCAGGCGCATGATTACGCCGTGCTCGTTCTTGAGCCGCAACCCACCGACGCCACCACCTAATGCAATGCTGGCGTCCAGCTTGGTGTAGATGCCGGGGAATTTCACGACATCCTTCAAGTCGTAGACCTCGCCGGCGGCGCTCATCTTCGAAATGCCCACGTTGGCGCCCACCGTCAGGCCGCCGATCTTGAAAGGATACTCTTTGCCCTGGAAGGTCAGTTTGCCGCCGCCGGTGCTGCCGCCCACATGAAGGCGAACTGTGTCTCGTCGATCACCACGGTCCCAGAGGGCTTCGCGGCCTCTTCCGCCAGCGCCAGACTGCCCACCAACAGGGTTGCGGCCAGCAGGGCGCCGCTGGTCATTCTGCGATAGTTCTGCATCATCGGATTTCTCCTCGGGTTGAAGACGTCAACGGAAGTTGACAGGTTGTAGAGGAACCGGCGCCGGGAGTCGAAATCTTCGCGGTACCGGGTGGGCGCCGATCCATGGGCCGGGGTAAAGCTCCAAACCGTGAGACTCGATGGGGTACTCCATTTTCTTGGATCAACTGCCATCGGGCCGAACGCGGCTAGCAAGCCCGCGCCAGGGATCATACCGGTGTACCGGAGTTGATCGAGGTCGCTCAGGAAGGCCGAGCAAAGGCACTCCGGGCCTAAAACTTGACGATGGGCGCGTTGGCTAGCA
>JAEHCY010000279.1 GCA_016880695.1 Chromatiaceae bacterium
CTGCGCGGGGAGCTTGAGGCGGCGATAGGCGAGCTGGTCGAACAGCCCCTGGTAGGCCAGATTGTGGATGGTGAAGACGGTAGCCGGGCGATGCGCCTGCAGCGCCAGAAGGGGCGGGATGAGCCCTGTTTGCCAATCGTTGCAGTGGACGATGTCCGCACGCCACGGAGTATCCCCCGAGCCTAGCGCGACCTCCACCACGGCCCGACAAAACAGCGCGAATCGATCGGCGTTGTCGCCCCAGTCACGCCCGGTGACATCGGTATAGGGATTGCCCTCGCGGTGGAAGTAGGCGGGTGCATCGACCAGGTAGAGGGGCAGGTTGTTCGCCGGAAGGTGTCCGGAGAGGATCCTGACGGGCTCTTTGCTCCCTGTGAGCCGCAGCTCTGCGATCGGCACTGCACCCTGGACCCCTCGAGCGGCGCTTGGAAAGGCGGGGAGGATGAGGCGTGCGTCATGACCTTGGGCGCGCAGGGCGGCCGGGAGGCTCCCGGCCACGTCCGCCAATCCGCCGGTCTTGATCAGGGGATGTGCCTCGCTGCTTGCGAAGAGGACGCGGAGGGGGTCGGCGTCTGGGGTGGGGGCAAGCGGCTGCAACATGGCGATTGGACGGCTCCCGGACAACCCGCGGGAACCCGAACGGCTCACCGCGTTGGAGGCTGAATTCTAGAAGAAAACCCAAGCAAGGTGTCAGCGTCTCTTGGGTTGGCTTATGCGCCGAGCCTCAACGACGACCTTTTCTTGTCGGCCGCCGAAGGGGGCGTGCCGGGTCGCAGGGGCCGGGTATCCGATGACCCGGCATCCGCGCCGCGCCCGGGAGGTGAATGAGCAGTTGAACCGAACGGGGGTCGTCCTTAACATGCCACGCAGGTTGAGCCAGGGTCGCGTCGATTGCGGTGAATCCGGCGGGTGCGACGATGGGTTTTCGGTCCGAAGGATGGATTGCCGGGCGGTCTCCCATCCTCATCGATCGCGTCCGCTCGCAAGGGATCCATGCGGATGCCACCCCCGGGGTGACCTGCGCAACCAGGTTGTAACCGCTCGCCCGACTCAGGGCGCTGCCGGTGCAGCGAAGAACAAGCAACGGGAGGGCAGTCATGTCATTAGTTAGCCACGCTCCCCAATGGCAGGCCTTGCAGGAGCATTGGCGGGACATGTCCGCGGTCCACATGCGGGAGCTGTTCGCCCGGGATCCCCAACGGGCGGCGCGCCTGTCGATGCGGGCCGCGGGGATCTTTCTTGACTACTCCAAGAACCGCATCAGCGATCAGACCCTGGAGCGGTTGCTCGCGCTTGCCGAGGCGGTGGACCTAAAACGCTGGATCGGGCGAATGTTCGCCGGCGAGCGGATCAACACCACCGAGGGCCGCTCGGTGCTGCATGTGGCGCTGCGTAACCGCAGCAACCGCCCTATCTGGGTGGACGGCGAGGATGTGATGCCGGGGGTGAATGCGGTGCTGGCCAGGATGGGCCATTTCGTCACCTCCGTGCGTTCCGGTGAGTGGACGGGTTTCACCGGCAAGCGGATCACCGATGTGGTCAACATCGGGATCGGCGGGTCCAATTTGGGCCCCCTGATGGTGTGCGAGGCGCTGCAGCCCTACCAGACCCCCGAGCTCCGGGTCCATTTCGTCTCCAATATCGACGGTACCCACCTGGCCGAAACCCTTCGCGGCCTCGATCCCGAGACTACCCTGTTCATCGTCTCCTCGAAGACCTTCACCACGCTGGAGACCCTCACCAACGCCTGCTCGGCGCGCGCCTGGCTGGTCGATCGGATCGGCGCGGAGGTGGCGGTACGCGATCACTTCGTCGCCGTCTCCACCAACCGGGAAAAGGTGGCGGCCTTCGGTATCGATACCAACCAGATGTTCGAGTTCTGGGATTGGGTAGGGGGACGGTACTCACTTTGCTCGGCCATCGGCCTGCCGGTGATGGTTGGGATCGGCCCGGAGAACTTCTTCAAGATGCTCGACGGTTGTCACGCCATGGACCGGCATTTTGCCGAGGCGCCGTTTGAGAGGAACATGCCAGTGATCCTTGGGCTTCTTGGAGCGTGGTATGACAATTTCTTTGGCGCCGAGAC
>JAEHCY010000280.1 GCA_016880695.1 Chromatiaceae bacterium
GAATGAGGTCACCGAACAGTCCACCGAGGACCGACATCCTGGTGGTGAGCGCAGCGAACCACCCGCTTCGCAGGGGTTGGCAAGACTCATGGGCGCCAGCATGACGTCGGGAGAAATCGGAAAAAAGAAGACTCCGCGAAGCGGATGCCTGCCAGGTACCAGGTCGCATGCGGACGGCGGGACTATTGCGTGACCCGCTGGTGGAGGGGCGAGAAAATGTCGATCAACCGAGCCCTCTCACCAAAGGCACAAAGGTTACCTGCTCGAGGTCCTCGTGAACGTAGCCCTGAGCGGTCCGGGTAATGCGCACCAGCATCTGATCGTTCCGACGACCGACCGGGATCACCATCTGCCCCCCTGGCGCGAGCTGACTGGTGAGTCCATCGGGAACGCTCGCGGGCGCCGCGGTCACCAGGATCCCATCGAAGGGCGCGTACTCCGGCCAACCCTGGGCCCCATCGGCGTGGCGAAACCGTACGTTACGCAGCTTGAGGTGGCGCATCCGTTCCCGGGCATTCTCGTGCAATGCCCCTACACGCTCGACGGTGTAGACACGACGCACGAGGTGGGCCAAAACCGCGGCCTGGTACCCGGAGCCCGTTCCCACCTCGAGCAGCGCGTAGACCGGCCCGCGCTCGAGCAGGAGCTCCGACATCCGCGCCACCATGTAGGGCTGCGAGATGGTCTGCCCATGCCCGATGGGGAGGGCGGATTCCTCATAGGCCCGTCCGGCGAGCGCCTCGTCGACGAACAGGTGGCGAGGAACGGTGCGGATCGCCTCGAGAACATCGGGGTTACGAATACCCGCCGCGCGCAAACGAGAAACGAGCCGCTCGCGGGTGCGCGGAGAAGTCAGGCCGATACCCTGTAGCGCCTGCTCCCCACCCATCAGGCACCGCCCAGCCACTCGGCAATCAGGGGTATCGTGGCATGCCGGGTGAGGTCGACCTGGAGCGGCGTCACCGAAACGAAGCCGTTGCGAACCGCATGGAAGTCTGTGCCCTCGCCTGCATCCTGCTCGCTTCCTGCCGGGCCTACCCAGTAGATGCGCCGGCCGCGGGGATCCCTGGCCGCCACGACCGGCTCGGCCTTGTGCCGATGGCCAAGGCGGGTCGCACGGTAACCGCGCAGGTCCCCAAGGGGCAGATCGGGAACGTTGACGTTGAGACTCGTCTCTGCGGCGAGGGGCACCTCACGCAGGCGAACCACCAGATCCCGCACCACCCGCGCCGCCGTATCCAGATGCCGCGGCTCGAAGGCATCGATGGACACCGCCATCGCCGGCAAGCCCAGGCAACGACCCTCGGTGGCAGCCGCGACGGTCCCCGAGTAGATCACATCGTCGCCCAGGTTGGCCCCCAGATTGATCCCGGCCACCACCATATCCGGCTCCGGGTCCAGCAGACCCGTGATGGCCAGGTGCACACAATCGGTGGGCGTGCCGTCCACGCGGATGAACCCGTTGGCCATGCGCTCGAGCCGCAGGGGATTGTCCAGGGTGAGGGAATTGCTCGCGCCGCTGCGGTTTCGATCCGGGGCAACCACCGTGACCTCGGCCTCGCGAGCCAGCATCTCTGCCAGCACCATCAGTCCCCGCGACTGATAGCCGTCGTCGTTGCTGACCAGGATTCTCATGCGAATTCGCCGTTCAACCCCATTACTGCTGCGATCAAAGGCTTAATATACAGAAAACGCATGATGCCCTGCATCTCAGTGAGCGGGCACCGCGAACCCATCCCCGTGCTCAAACTAGGGAATGCTTGTTGGATTGCCCCATGAAAGACGAAGAAATTACCACCGCCGAGGACCTGTTTCGGGCGGCGGTGGAGGATGTGGAGCCGCTGCGGCACAACGGCACCGAACCTTACCGACGACGCCGGCCGCCCCACCCCTTGCCCCAACCGGTGCTCGAGGATGAAGCGCGCGCCGATGGCCTCTCCGAAGCGGAGGTGGAAACCGCCGAGTACCTGCTTTTCGTCCGCCCCGGGATTCAGAAGCGCGTCGTCCAGGAGCTACAGCGCGGCCACATCCCGGTGGACCTGGAGCTCGACCTGCATGGCATCACCGTAACCTTCGCCCGGGACCTGCTCGACCAATTCCTGGCCGACTGCCGCCGTCGCCGCGCCCGCTGCGTGCTCATCATCCATGGCAAGGGCTACGGATCCGACGATCAGCAGCCCGTGCTCAAGCGCAAGGTCAACTACTGGCTGAGGCTGCGCGAGGAGGTGCTCGCCTTCTGCTCGGCGACCCGCCGCCAGGGCGGCACCGGCGCGGTTTATGCCCTGCTCCGCAACCCGATGAAGCGTACCCCGCGCTCGGCGCACCGCTGAGACATCGTGCTTTAGGGTCCCAGTCCAGGCCCCACAGGGATCATTCGCTCAGGATAACCACCGCGTAACAGGCAATACCTTCTCCCCTGCCGGCGAAGCCCATCCCTTCGGTGGTGGTGGCCTTGATGTTCACCCGCTGGGACGCAAGACCGAGGTCCGCGGCCAGGATCTCGCGCATGCGATCCACATGCGGGGCCAGCTTGGGACGCTGCGCCACAACCGTAAGGTCCGCGTTGTGGGGTTTGAACCCCTGCGCCTGAACCAGCGCCAGGGTGCGGCGCAGGAGCGCACGGCTATCGATGCCCGCCAGGGCCGGATCGCTGTCGGGGAAATGGCGACCGATATCGCCGAGTCCCGCCGCCCCAAGCAGTGCATCACACAGGGCATGGATCAGAACATCGCCGTCGGAATGGGCGATGAGGCCTTGGTCGTGGGGAATCCTGACCCCGCCGAGGACCAGGGGCCGCCCCGAGGCCA
>JAEHCY010000281.1 GCA_016880695.1 Chromatiaceae bacterium
GGTGGGCTCGGGCTTTCAATAGGCGCCGGGGTGGGTAGCTACGGTCTCGCGCTCCTGTTGCTCGGACTGCGTGAGTGGCACCTCCGTCCCCTGGATCGGGCACGCTGATCGGGTGGGCGAAGCCGGCGCCGATGGCCTTCACTTCGCTATGCAAACCGCGCAGTTCTTGGCACCATACCCAGTTCTCCGGGGTACTGGGCAGCGCGGGCGCGTGAGGTTCGGCGGCCGGGGGGATCAGATCGGCGAGGGGCGGAGTGTTCAAGCGTATTTTGGTGGTCTGTGTCGGCAATATTTGCCGGAGCCCGATGGCGGAGGCCCTGCTCAGCCGCGCCCTCAACCGCAACGCTGGCGGGGTCGAGGTGCGCTCGGCGGGTTTGGGCGCGCTGGTTGGCCACCCGGCGGACGAGATTGCCTGGACCCTGATGCAACAAAGGGGTGTGGACATCTCGGCGCATCGGGCGCGGCAATTAGAACCGGAGATGCTGCGCTCGGCGGATCTGGTGCTGGTGATGGAGCAGGCCCAAAAGCTCGAGCTGGCGAGTGTCGAGCCCCAGGTCCGGGGAAAGCTGTTCCTTCTCGGTCACTGGACTGGGGAGGAGATTCCAGATCCCTACCAGCGGGGGGTCGAGGCGTTCGCGGAGGCGCTCGGCAGCATCGATCGGGCGGTGACTGCCTGGGTCAGCCGGATCGCACGATGAGAGTGGCTAGGGTTTCGAAGGTGGTCGGCAAGGTCATCCACGCAAAGGGGGGTGGGAGATGAGCGGGACGTTGCAGAGATCCTCAGTTTGGCGCGCGGGTGGGGGATCGCTCCGGTTGTCGCCCGCCGACGTTTTTTGCCGACGGGCCTCTCTCAGGATGCTCGCTGCGTTGTGCCTGGCCGCTGGTGCCAGCGGTTGCGCCATCATCCCAGGGCAGGATGTCTATCGGATGCGCGCCACCGGAGAGTCGTCCGTGAAACTCCCGGTCAAGTCGGAAGAAGGAAAGGAACTCATTCCCGAACACGTCAAGGTCCAGGAGATCGATGCCCAGTTCGTGATCGCCGAGCACGAAAAACGCGTGGCGCGCAAGAAGGAGGCGTACAAGCCCATCCCCCATCGCGACTACCGGATCGGGCGCGGCGACATTCTGAGCGTTACCGTCTTCGACCATCCCGAGCTGACCACCCCTGCCGGGCAGTTCCGCTCCGCCGCCGATACCGGGTTTGTGGTGTCGGAGGATGGCACCTTCTTCTTTCCCTATGCCGGTGTGGTTAAGGTTGTGGGTCTCACCCGGCACCAGATCCGCTCCATCCTGACCCAGAAGCTCAGCAAATTCATCGAGGATCCGCAGATCGAAGTCCGCGTCGCGGATTTCCGAAGCCAGCGGGTCTTCGTGGTCGGTGAGGTCGGCAAGAAGGGCGCGCTGCCTATCACCGACATCCCCATGACCACTCTGGAGGCGATCAATCTGGCGGGCGGGTTCACCGAGAACGCCGACCAGCGGCACATCACCATCACCCGCGCGGGCAAGACCTTCGATGTGGATCTCCAGTCGCTCTACGAGGAGGGAGATCTCAGTGGCAATGTCCTCCTTGAGCACGGCGATGTGGTGAACGTCTGGGACCGCCAGCACCACAAGGTGTTCTCGCTAGGGGCAATTGGGCAAGGCACGCAATCGATGCATAAAGGCCGGTTGTCTCTGGCCGAGGCCCTGAGCAACGCGGGGAACGTTAATCAGTTCGCCTCCAACCCCTACCAGATCTATGTGATCCGCGGCGGTGACCAGCCGGCGATCTACCATCTGGCGTCCAAGTCGCCTGATGCCATGGTCCTCGCCGACCGTTTTCCGCTGCAACCGCGGGATGTGGTCTATGTCGACGAAGCCGATATCGTCCGCTGGAACAAGCTCATCAGCAATATCTTGGTGACTACCAACACGCTGCAAAGCTGGGGCTACAACAACGCTCCCGTGTTTCGGAACCAGGATCAGCCGTGAGCGGGTTGCAGCAAGCCTCGTTGGGCGGTGTACGGTGCGGGTAACCCAGGTTCTCAATCGGTGGGCCTGCTGATGGCTGAGCGGCGTTCCTTGCATCCGTGAATGTGAGAGATCCCACCCAAGAAGGCGTTTTCCCCGCGGCGGAGGCGCAGCCTTTTCTCCGTCCCGCGGAAACGGATCGCTCCGAGATCGATCTGCGCGACTTCCTGCGCGTGGTGCGTGCGCACAAGTGGTTCATCCTGTTTGTCGTATTGGTGAGTCTGGGTGTCGGTTACGTTCAATTCCTCCAGACACCACCGGTCTATCAGGCGAATGCCCTGGTCCAGTTGGTGCGCAGGGCCAGCCTGTCGAGCGTCATGGGTATGACCGAGGTGGCACCGGTCTACGAGGTGGCCGTTACCTCCGAGGCGCAGATCGAGCTCATGAAGTCGCGCATGGTCATGTCCAAGGTGGTCGAGCGTCTTCACCTCGATATTGTGGCGCAACCGATCTACTTCCCGCGCATCGGTGAGGCCATCTCGCGAGCCTGGGACGACGCCCGCGGGGTCTCCGAGCCCTGGTTCGACCAGCCCCAGTACGGCTGGGGTGGCGAGGAGATCGCCGTCAGCACCCTCGAGCTACCGAGCGCCTGGCGGGGACGCTCCCTAACCCTGGTGGCCGGTGAGGCGGGGCGTTTTCAGGTGCTCGATCCCGCTGGTCAGCCCTTCGCGGAAGGACAGGTCGGCCAGCGGGTTCGCACGGAGCATGCAGAGAATGACCCCTTTATCCTCTATGTCTCCCAGCTCAAGGCCCGGCCGGATACCCGGTTCCGGCTTGCTAGGGCGTCTGTCGAGGGAATAGCCGCGGGGCTTGGGCCGCGCTTGTCGGCCAAGGAAAAGGCGGGTGGCTTTGGATCGGCTACAACGATCCTCTCCGTCAGCTTTACGGCGGGAGATTCAAGAGAGGCGGCCAGCGTCCTCAACGAGATCCTCAACACC
>JAEHCY010000282.1 GCA_016880695.1 Chromatiaceae bacterium
ATCGCTGCGCTCTGTGGCGGCAGCAACCTTGCCACTACCCGTTCCTTCATCGCTTGTCCGTATCGTGCCATGTCATCTCCTCGCTATCGCCCCCAGGGTTCGATTCCTATCCAGGCGACAACTGCTCTGACACAGGGGGGCATCTCCCAATCCCATTTGCGGGCACGCCGAGCAGATGCTCACCGGCCGCGTCCACCCCATCGAGGGCAACCTCCAGCATCTCGTTGACCCTCGGCGGGTGCTCCGTGCCGCGGATGAGCACGGGGAGGTAGTTCGGTGTATAACCAAACCAGTGACCGGGCCGGTCGTTGGACTCGCCCTCGACCAGCACTGGGAATTGGCGGCCGGCGTAGCGCTCCAGATTATCGCGCTTGAGGCGCCGTCCCAGCGCATGGAGTTGCTGGCTGCGCGATCTTTTCACTGGCTCCGGTACTGGGTCGGGAAGGCTGGCCGCCCGGGTTCCCGCCCGCGCGGAGAAGGCGAAGATATGCAGGTGCCCGAAGCCGATCTCCGCCACCCGCTCCAGGGTCTCGCGCCACTCGGCATCGGTTTCTCCCGGAAAGCCGACAATCACATCGGTGGTGAGGTTGAAGTCCGCCACCCGCTGGCGAGCCAGGTGCACCAGGGCGGCGAACTCCTCACTGCGGCAGCGCCGGGCCATGCGGCGCAGAACAGTGTCGGACCCGCTCTGCAAGGGAAGATGCAGGTGGGGCATGAAGCGGGGGTTCTCGAACAGACCCCAGAATTCCGGTGGCAGGTCCCAGGGCTCCAGAGAGCCGACCCTTAGTCGCTCGATGTCGGTTTTCTGCAGCAGGGCGCGGATCAGGGTGGGGAGGTTGATGCCCAGCTCGTCGCCATAGCCGCCGATGTGCACGCCGGTCAGGACCACTTCGCGCACGCCGTCCTGGTACAGTCGATTGACTTCGGTGACCACCTCGTCGAGGGGGCGGCTGCGCTCCTCGCCGCGCGCCAGGGTGACGATGCAATAGCTGCAGCGGTAGCGGCAGCCATCCTGGATCTTGAGGAAGGCGCGCTGGCGGCCGCGCACAAACAGGGGGGTCTCCCCGGGCTCGGTGGCCATCTGCGGCATGCTGGGGAGATCGAGCTCGCGGCTGGTAATTTCCACCAGGCGGTCCTTGTCGCGATTGGCGATGACCAGGTCCACACCGAGGGTCTGTGCGGCTTCCCCCGACTCTAAGGAGGCGTAACAGCCACTCACCACCAGCTTGGCGCCGGAACTGGCACGTTGGCTCCGACGCAAAAGCTTGCGCGACTTGCGCACCGCCTCTTCGGTGACGGCGCAGGTGTTCACCACGACCAGGTCGGCCGCTGTCGCGTCCTGGGTGATCTGGTGTCCCTGTTCGAGGAACTGGCGCGACCAGCTCTCGATCTCCGCCTCATTGAGACGACAGCCGAGGGTGGTTAGATGGACCCGCACGAAGCTGCCCTGCAACGGGGAAGCGCTGGCCTCAGCGCACCGCCGGGCCGGGGTTGAGGACGGGTGGCGGGCGATCTCGGTCGGGTGAGCCGGCACCCGGTGGCGGCGGGGTAGGGGAGTTCTGGTGCAGGATCATGCACCAGCCTTCGGCACCCCGGCGATAGAGGTTGGTGGCGTACATCGGTGTTGCCGCCTGAGGCTGACGCTGACCCACCGGGCTTACGCGCTCGGCCACGTAGTGCAGGGCCAGATCGCCCATCTCGATCCAATGCAGGTGCTCGACCCGGACCTCGACGGCATGCTGCCCACTGAGCAGGGAAGCCCATGCCTCCCGCACCGCCGCACCTCGCAGCAAGGGAGTCATTGGCAGCAGGCAGGCGATATCCTCCGAGTCCTCCCACACCGCGATCATCGCGGCGAGGTCTTGGTCATCGATGGCATCGTAGAAGGCATCCTCGACGTCTTGCGGGGTGGCAAAGCTTGTACTCATCGGGCTCGGCTCTTAGATGCTGGTGCGAAAAAGCGGACGCCCACCGCGGGCGTCCCCAACCAAGTGCTACAACCGGGGGCAAATCATTGCTGGCGTCGCGGAATGACGATGCGCACCTGGTTGTCTTTGTCCTCGCGCTGCATCGCCCCCGTCTCGGCGTCTTGAGGCAGCGTGAACCGGCGGTTGGTCTGACCCCTGGAAAGGCTATAGCTTCTTATGTAGCCGCGACCCTCATCGAAGGTCTGCTGGACGCTGTCCTGCTTCGAGCGGTCCATACCGACGAGGATCGAGCGTCCGTCGATGCGCACCTGAACCGCTTTGGGGTCAACGCCTTGAGTGTCGATGGTGAGGTAGTAGGCGTTGGCGTCCGCGTCGCGGGTGATGTTTAGTCTCTCACCCGATGAGGGGCGGGCTTGGGTGGGTCCGTAACTGTAGCCGGGAGGCTCAGCGTAGCCCCCTGGGAACGGTGGGTAGCCGGGGGGTGGGCCGTAGCCGTAGGCTGGGTACGCCTGTGCAGCGATAGCCAACCAACAGGCAGCCAATCCTAGGCCGTAAGTAGAGCTGCGTCGAATCTTGGTCATGACTGCGGACCTCAGCAAAATGTTCTCCCACAACCCATTATAGTGCTGGCCGGAGCGAAGCGACCGGTTGTCGGCGCCGGTTCGGTCAGTCACCGCGGAGAGCGTCGCGGTAGAGACGTGCTCTGCCCGACGAGGGTGCGGGGCTCCGGCGTTTCCCACCCGAGACCCGATCGGGGCCCGAACGGTCGCTGAGTGCTCAGGGCTGGTCGCCGATCGTCTGGATGGGGCCCTCTTCGCTGCGCGAGGGGGCCTCGAACCAACCGAGCTTGTGCCGCAGGCTCACCGACTCGCCCACGATGATGAGGGTTGGGGGTTTGGGCTTCTCGTGCTCGACCACCTCGAGGATGGTACCGAGCGTCCCCGAGAACACCCGTTGCATGGGGGTGGTGCCCTGTTGGACGAGAGCGATCGGCATCTCGGCCGGCACACCGTGCTCGATGAGCTTGTCGACGATGATCGGCAGACCCACCAGTCCCATGTAGAACACGACCGTTTGATTGGGCTCCGCGAGCTGTTTCCAGTTGAGGTTGATGGTCCCATCCTTGAGGTGACCGGTGACGAAGGTGACCGACTGGGCGTGGTCGCGGTGGGTCAGGGGAATGCCCGCGTAGGCGGCGCAGCCCACCGCCGCGGTGATGCCGGGTACAACCTGAAACGGGACCCCCTCGGCCATTAGGGTGTCGATCTCCTCGCCGCCGCGGCCAAAGATGAAAGGGTCGCCGCCCTTGAGCCGTACGACGCGTTTGCCTTGGCGGGCCAGTTGAGCCAGTAGGGCGTTGATGTCTTCCTGGCGCATGGCATGGTTGTCGCGTTCCTTGCCGACGTAGATGTACTGCGCATCGCGTCGTGCCAGCGCGAGGATGGCCTTGGCCACCAGCCGGTCGTAAACCACCACGTCTGCCTGTTGCATCAAGCGCAGGGCGCGGAAGGTGAGGAGGTCCGGGTCCCCTGGCCCGCCGCCGACCAGGTAGACCTCGCCCATGCCCCCCCCAGGCTTTGCCGCGGCGAGCTCGTTCTCCATGACGATGTCCGCCTCGCGTAGGTTGCCCGCAAACACCCGCTCGGCGACCCTCCCCTGCAGGATATACTCCCAGAAGCCGCGGCGGTCATTGGGGTTACGGAACTTGGCTTTCACCCGGTCGCGGTAGCGAGCGCAGATGTCCGCCAGGCGCCCATATCCTGAGGGGATCAGGGATTCGAGTCGCGCGCGAATCAGCCGTGCCAGGATAGGGGACGCTCCGCCCGTGGAGACGGCGACGACCACCGGGGAGCGGTCGACGATGGAGGGCACGATGAAGCTGCAGTCGTCGGGGTGGTCAACGACATTGACCGGCAGGCGGTGCTCGCGGGCGAGGGCGGAGACACGCTGGTTGATTTCGGGTTGATTGGTGGCGGCGATCACCAGGTGGTAGCCGCCTTCGAGGTCTCGATCCTCAAACGCCCTTGAGAGGTGATGGATGTGCCCCTTGGCGTGGAGCTCCTGCAACGCCGGGGTGAGTTCCGGCGCAATGACCGTGACCGCACCACCCGCGCGGTGCAGCAGGTCGACCTTGCGTGCGGCCACCTCACCGCCACCAACGACGAGGCAGGGCTTACTCTGGATGTCGAGAAAAATGGGCAGATAGCGCATAGGGAGAAGCTGAAGGCTAGGGTGCGGGGGCAACGACCGCGGCAGGATACTCGGCGGCGGCGGTCTTGAACAAGCCGGCCGCGCGCCCGCGGCAACGGGTGTCAATTGAGCTCCGAACGATGGTCACTTAATATACAAAAATGCTAGGACATTCACGGGTGGGCCGACAATCGTCATGATCAGCGAAATCGATTCCGAGACCCTGCATTCGCGCTTGAGTGCCGACGACGATGTCCAGCTTGTGGATATCCGCACCGAGGCGGAGGTGGCCCAGGGCGTCTTGCCGGGTGCCGAGCACCTGCCCATGCATCTGATCCCCCTGCGAATGCAGGATCTGCCCAGAGACCGGCCAGTCGTGCTCTATTGTCGGAGCGGGGCACGTTCCTACCATGCCTGCGCCTACCTGATGCAGCAGGGCCACACCAATGTCATCAACCTGCGCGGGGGCATCATCGCCTGGGCCCGGCACGGCTTCGAGATCGTCTATCCGGAAGGCAGGCGGCAGTTCGGCTGAGCATCCAACGACCGCTTCCAGGGCTCGAGGAGCCGCTCACGCTCCTTGCTGGGCTTGCGTTCGCCGGACGCTTGGCATATAAAAAGCAACTCCGCTTAATTCTCATATTCTAAATAACTCAACTAACCGAGAGGTGCACCCATGGCAGACTTCGACCAGGAACTGGACGCGAGCGGCTTGAACTGTCCGCTGCCGATCTTGCGTGCCAAGAAGGCACTATCGGCGATGCAGAGCGGCCAGATCCTGCACGTGATCGCGACCGACCCAGGCTCGGTGAAGGACTTCGACGCCTTCGCCAAGCAGACCGGGAACCAGTTGATGGAGTCGAAGGAAGAGGGTGGTAAGTTCCACTTCCTTATCAAGAAGTCCTGACACCCCCGGCTGCCGGCCCCGCAGCGTCGATTCTGAGAGGAGATTCCAATGGAAGAGAAGAAATTGGCCATTATCGCCACGAAAGGGTCCTTGGACTGGGCCTATCCCCCGTTTATCCTGGCATCCACGGCGTCCGCCTTGGGTTATCAGACCCAAGTCTTCTTCACCTTCTATGGTTTGCAACTGTTGAAGAAGAACCTGTCGCTTGAGGTTTCCCCGCTGGGCAACCCCGGTATGCCCATGCCCATGGGGATGGACAAGTGGTTCCCGGTGCTGGGACTGGCGCTCCCCGGCATGCAGGGCATGATCACTGCGATGATGAAGCAGAAGATGAAGTCCAAGGGCGTGGCCAGCATCGAAGAGCTGCGCGAGCTCTGTATCGAGGCCGAGGTGAAGCTGATTGCCTGCCAGATGACGGTCGACCTGTTCGATATGGACAAGGCGCATTTCATCGAGGGCGTCGAGTACGCCGGGGCCGCGGCGTTCTTCGAGTTTGCTGGCGAAAGCGATATCTGCCTCTACATCTGACGGCTTGCCCGAGGAACGGCCCGACCTGCTGGTCGGGCCTCCCGTCTCTGCTCTCCCGCCCCTAGAAGGTTTTCCGAACGTTAAGGCCGAATAGGTTGGCGTGGGCCTTATAGTCCCCGTTGATCGCGCTGGTACCGTTGATGTCCTGGAGGGGGACGTAAGGCTTCGAGCTCCGGTAGTTGCGGTCTTCGAACATCACATACATGTAGCCTGCTTCCACCGACCAACTGTTGTCGTAGTTATGTCCAAGCCCGATGCTGAACAGATGGCGGTCGTTATCGGGTACCCGGGCACTGAAGTGTGCGTCGGATTGACCGGTCTTGTCGTAGGTGTAACCGAGCCGCAGTTGCGTATTGGGATGGATCTGGTAGGTCACCCCGAAGCGATAGGCGTTGGCGTCATCCCAGTCGTTGGTATCTTCGGTGATGACCGCTCCCGAGTTTGACTTCACCTGGATCTTGTTGAACTGGCTCCACCCGGTGCGGCTGAGGTCGAACTCCGCGGCCCACTGATTATTGAACGCGTAGCGCGCGCCAATCTGCAGCCTCCAGGGCAGGTCGAGGTCGAGGTCGACCGACTGGCTCCTGCGTCCCAGCGCGATCAGGACCGGATCGCTGACGTCGAGGTCACCCGAGAGCCCCACCGTGGCGGAGGAGTGAAAGCTCACCCCGAAGCTCCAGGGGCCTTCGCGGAAGAGCGCACTGATGTTCCATCCCCAGCCGTTGCCATCACCGCTGATGTCGATCACGCCCGTATCCAGGATCGCGGTCCTGGCGTGGTAGTAATCTGCCCCAGCGGCTAGGCTCAGTGAGTCGCTGACCCGGTAGGCCAGGGTGGGGACCACGGAGACGATCTCTAGCTTGCTCTGGGTGGGATGCTGCAGACCCGCAGGCAACGCGATGCCGGGGGCGATTGGGATCGGGACCGAGAGTTTGGGGAAGGTGCCCACTTCCCATTTTGTCTCCAGCCCGAAGGGTGCGTTCACCCCCAGACCAAGTCTCCAGTTGCTGTCGATCTTCCACACGCCCTGGAGTAGGGGGGCTGCGATCCAATTGGCTCCAGTGGATTCATG
>JAEHCY010000283.1 GCA_016880695.1 Chromatiaceae bacterium
GGGGGGGGGGGGGCTGGGGGCGCTGGGCCTGCGCCAGCGTTTCCAGGGGGCGATGGTCGTGGTTAGCCTGTGCGCGGTCCTGGGTTACCAGCTCCTCGGGTGGGGATTTCAGGGCCTCAGTGCCTCCCGCTCCGGCCGGGCACTTGTCGAGGCCGTCCGGCCCTATACGGAGCAGGGCGCCGAGGTCTACAGTGTGAGCACCTATTTTCAGTCGGTCAGCTTCTACCTTGGGCGTTCGCAGATCCCGGTGATGTACCGGGGCGAGTTGGACATGGGGATCGCGCAGGAGCCGCAGGGCGCCATTGCCGATTGGGAGGCGTTTGTCGAGCGCTGGCGCTTGGCCGAGGCCGGGCAAGCCGTGGCCATCTTTGATGCGCGGGAGTTTCCCGGGTTTGCGGCGCGCGAGCTGCCCATGCGGATTGTCTACCAGGACACGAGAAAGGTTGCGGTGGTGAAACCATGAATGCGGTGAGCTTGGTGTTGATTGTCGTCGGTGTGTTGCTGAACGCGGTGGCCCAGCTCGCGCTCAAGGCCAGTGTGCGCGACCTGGGGGCCATCGCGCTCGATCTCACGGGGTCGCTGCCGGTGGCGATGCGCCTGGCGGGGGAGCCCTGGCTGTGGGTGGGCCTTGGATGCTACGGCGTGAGCGTGGTGGTGTGGATACTTGCCCTGTCGCGGGTCGATGTCAGTATCGCTTATCCTATGCTCTCGCTCGGTTATGTGGTCAACGCCTTCGCTGCCTGGGCCCTGTTCGGGGAGGTCCTGAGCCTCTCCAGGATCATCGGCATCGGGATCATCATTCTGGGAGTGGTGGTTCTGGCGCGAAGTTGACGGTGGCCTTCCACCCCAACCCGGCTTTCATCCACCGCCCAAGGGGACCCTGACACCATGCTTCCCTTTACTCGACCCACCCTCGGCCCAGAGGAGCAGCAGGCGGTCAAGGCCGTCCTGGACTCGGGTTGGCTCACGACCGGACCCCAGTGCGCGGCCTTCGAACGGGCCCTCGCCGAGTACATCGGCGGTGAGGTGCAGGTGCGGCTGTTCAACTCGGGTACCAGCGCGCTCGAGGCCTCGCTCCTGGCCTGCGGCATTGGCCCGGGCGACGAGGTGGTGGTTCCGGCCATGAGCTTTGTGGCCACCGCCAACGTGGTGCTGCGGGTGGGTGCCCGTCCGGTGTTCGCCGAGGTGGAGCTGGTATCGCGCAATCTCTCGGCGGGGGCGGCGGAGCGCGCGCTCACCCCGCGTACCCGGGCGATCATGCCGGTGCACTTCGCCGGCCGGCCGGTGGATCTCGATCCCCTCTACCGCCTGGCCGAAGAGCGGGGCCTCCTGGTGATCGAGGATGCGGCACAGGCCATCGGCACCGACTACAAGGCGCGCCGGGTGGGCGCGGCGGGCAATCCGGTGTGCTTCAGCTTTCACCCCAACAAGAACATCACCACCATCGAGGGCGGGGCGGTGGCGGTGCGCGATGGGCAATGGGTCAAACGCCTGGAGCGCATCCGCTTCCACGGCATCGAGCGGGACGATCTGAGCAACATGAATGTGCCCGAGTGGGGCGGGAAGATGAACCTGCCCGACGTGGGCGCGGCCATCGGGCTTGCGCAGTTGCCAAGGCTCGCGGGCTTCAACCGCCGGCGCCGTGAGCTCGCGCTACGTTACCTGGAGCGGCTGAGCCCTTCCGATCTCCTAGTGCTGCCCGAGGATGTCTCCGGCCATAGCTGGCACATGTTCTGTGTCTGTGTGGATTTCGCCGCGTTGGGGACCACCCGGCACCGATTCCTTGAAGACCTCAAGCGCGAGGGGATCGCGGCCGGCATCCACTATCCCGCCATGCACCTGTTTGGCCTCTACCGGCAGCTCGGCTATGGGCCTGGGGATTTCCCCGCGGCGGAGCGTATCGGTGAGCAGACCCTCACCCTGCCGTTGTTCCCGACGATGGCGGATGCGGACGTGGATCGCGTGTGCGA
>JAEHCY010000284.1 GCA_016880695.1 Chromatiaceae bacterium
ACGGGACCAGGAAAAACAGCGTCTCGCCCGCAACCTGGGGCGGCAGTATTACGATCACCTGATGGCCGACCTAGTCGGCCGGGCGAAAGTGACCCGGCACACCCCAAAGCGGCCGGCAGAGAACCCTTAACTCGAATGTGTCCGCCGGGCGGTTGACCGGCCGGCGGAGCTAAGCCCTTACCCCCTGCTTCGGTCGCGCCTAGACCATTCCTAAGACGTTATAGCCGCAATCGACGTAGAGGATGTCGCCGGTGATTCCCGATGCGAGGTCCGAGCAGAGGAAGGCGGCGCTATTGCCCACCTCTTCGATGCTCACGTTGCGCCGCAGCGGTGCGCGTTCCTCGACGTACTTGAGCATGGAGCGGAAGTCCGCGATCCCGGACGCGGCCAGGGTGCGGATGGGCCCGGCGGAAATGGCGTTCACGCGGGTTCCCTCCGGTCCAAGAGCGGCGGCCAGGTAGCGCACATTGGCCTCCAGGCTCGCCTTGGCCAGGCCCATGACGTTGTAATAGGGCACGGTTCGCACCGCGCCGAGGTAGCTCATGGTCAGCAGGCTGCCGCGGCGGCCGCGCATCAGCTCGCGACCGGCTTTGGCGAGGGCGGCAAAACTGTAGGAGCTGATATCGTGGGCGATGGCGAACCCCTCGCGGGTCACCGCGTCGATGTAGGAGCCTTCCAATTGGTCGCGGGGGGCAAAGCCCACGGAGTGGACGATAGCGTCGAGACCATCCCAGCGCGCGCCCAGCGCGGCGAACAGGGCGCTGACCTCCTGGTCACTCGCCACATCGCAGGGCAGCACGATGTCGGACTCGCACTGGGTGGCGCATTCCGTGACCCGCGAGGCGAGCTTCTCGTTCTGAAAGGTGAAGGCGAGCTGGGCTCCCTCGCGATGCATTGCTTGAGCGACGCCCCAGGCGATGGATCGGTTGCTGGCGATGCCAACGATGAGGATTCGTTTGTCTTGCAAAAATCCCATGGTAGAGGTCTCCATCGAGGTTGAGGGTGGGGTGCGAGCCCTCGCAGTGGCGCGCGTGCCGGCTCAAGCCCCAATCCCCTGATGGGCGGCTAAGGCCTGAAGTCGGGGCGTGGCCCAGGGCGGCTGACAATGGCTCCGAGGGGTGCGAAGATCGTCTCAGACGAATGGCCCGCTAAGTTACCGGAAATCGAGAGTCCGTGAAAGCTGGGAGACCCTTGGCCGAACCGCCGCGACGACCTCGGATCACCTCGGCCAAGGTGCTGGGGGTGCTGCTCGCGCTGTCGTTGGCCGCGTGTGGGGAGGGACCCTGGAATGATCCTTACCCTGCCTCGCAGGAGGGTGCGAGCATTGTCTATGGTTCTTTCTCCGAGCGGCCCAAGCATCTCGACCCGGCCCGCTCCTACAGTTCCAATGAGTACGCCTTCATCGGACAGATCTATGAGCCCCCGCTGCAGTATCACTTTCTCTTGAGGCCCTATCGCCTGGTTCCACTGACGGCCGAGGCAGTTCCGGAGCCGATGTTTTTCACCGAGAAGGGTGAGCCGCTCCCGCCCGATGCCCCACCCGAGGCGATCGGCTTTAGCGAGTATCGGGTCCGCATCCGTCCCGGGGTGCGCTACCAGCCCCACCCGGCCTTTGCCAAGGGCTCCAACGGCGCTTACCGCTATCACCACCTGAGCGCGGAGGACCTCGGCGGCATCAACAGGCTCGGTGATTTCACCGAGACCGGAACACGGGAGCTGGTGGCGGAGGACTTCGTCCACCAGATCAAGCGCCTGGCGGATCCCGCCGTGCATTCCCCAATCGCCGGGCTGATGGCGGAGCATATCGAGGGCTTCGCGGAGCTGTCCCAGCGCTTGACCGAGGCAAGGGCCGTCGCTGACAGGGCAGAGAGCAACTCGTTCTTGGATCTGCGGGCATTCGCCTTCGCGGGTGCCGAGGCCCTGGACCGCTACAGTTACCGGATTCGGCTGCAGGGTCGCTACCAGCAGTTCATCTACTGGCTGGCGATGCCCTTCTTTGCCCCCATGCCCTGGGAAGCGGATCGCTTCTACGCCCAGTCTGGCCTGCGGGAACGCAACATCACGCTGGACTGGTATCCCGTGGGTAGCGGCCCCTTCATGCTCAGCGAGAACAATCCCAATCTGCGCATGGTGCTCAGCCGCAACCCTTACTTCCATGGTGAGTCCTACCCCGAAGAAGGCATGCCCGACGACCAGGCGGCGGGACTGCTCCGTGATGCGGGAGGGGCCTTGCCCTTCGTCGAGCGGGCGGTCTACAGCCTGGAGAAGGAGAATATCCCCTACTGGTACAAGTTTCTGCAGGGCTACTACGATACCTCCGGCATCGCCTCTGACAGCTTCGATCAGGCGATTGGGTTCAGTTCCCAGGGCGAGGCGTTGCTGACGGACGCCCTGCGCGAGCGGGGCATCGAGCTGCTGACGGCGGTGGAGAGCTCGGTGTTCTATCTCGGCTTCAACATGCGTGACCCGCTGATCGGCGGCGATGGGGAGTCCGCGCGGCTGTTGCGGCGGGCGATCTCCATCGCGGTCGACTACGACGAATATGTCTCCATCTTTGCCAATGGCCGCGGGGTTGCGGCCCAGGGGCCGATCCCCCCGGGGATCTTCGGCTATCGCGAGGGCGAGGCGGGCATCAATCCCTACATTTACCGCTGGGAAGAGGGGCGGGCGGTACGGCGGGGGATCGAAGAGGCGCGGGCTCTCATGGATCGGGCGGGCTTTCCGGGGGGACGCGACCCGGCCACCGCCGAGGCGCTGACCCTTTACTACGATACCACCGCCTCGGGCCCCGATGACAAGGCACGCCTGAGCTGGATGCGCAAGCAGCTCGCTAAACTCGGCATCCAGCTCGTCATCCGTGCCACGGACTACAACCGGTTTCAGGAAAAGATGCGCGAGGGGACCGGTCAGCTCTTCATCTGGGGCTGGAACGCGGACTACCCGGACCCGGAGAATTTCCTCTTCCTCCTCTATGGCCCCAACAGCAAGGCGCAGGGCGGTGGAGAGAACGCTGCCAACTACCAAAACCCGTCGTTTGACATCCTGTTCGACCGCATGAAAGACATGACCGACGGGCCTGAGCGGCAGGCCGTCATCGACCAGATGGTGGAGATCCTGCGTCGCGATGCCCCCTGGAACTGGGGATACTTTCCCCAGGCCTTCAGTCTGCACCACGCCTGGGTCCGCAACCTCAAGCCGAATCTCATGGCCAACAACACGCTGAAGTACCGGCGGGTGGACCCGGCTCTGCGGGAGCGCTCGCGGGAGCAATGGAATCGGCCCCTCGTTTGGCCCCTGGCCCTGGTGGCCGGGCTGCTCCTGGTGGGTGGCCTTCCCGCGGTCCGCATCTACCGCCAACGGGAGCGGGGTCGCGCCCTATGATGGCCTATATCGTTCGCCGGCTGCTCTATGCCCTCCCCATCCTGATCGGGGTGAACCTGCTGACCTTCGTGCTGTTCTTCGTGGTGAACACGCCCGACGATATGGCCCGCATGCAGCTTGGTGTGAAGCGGGTGACCGCCGAGGCGGTGGAGAGCTGGAAGCGGGAACGTGGCTACGACAAGCCGCTCCTTTACAACGCGGACGCCTCGGGTATGGATCGTGCCACCGATACCATCTTCTTCCAGAAATCCATCAAGCTCTTCAGCTTCGATTTCGGTGCCTCCGACAGCGGGCGCGACATCGGCTACGACATCTCCCAGCGCATGTGGCCCAGCCTGGCCATTGCCCTGCCGGTGCTTGGGGTGGGGCTCCTGGTGAATATCAGCTTCGCCCTCTTCATCGTGTTCTTTCGCGCCACCTATATCGATTTCGGCAGTGTGGTCTTGTGTGTGGGGCTGATGTCGATCTCGGGGCTTTTTTACATCATCGGCGGGCAATATCTGCTCAGCAAGCTGCTGCACCTCGCCCCGATCTCGGGGTACGACACCGGGCTGTCGGCCTGGAAGTTCCTGGTGCTGCCGGTGATCGTCGGTGTGGTCAGCGGGATTGGCGCCGGGACGCGCTGGTACCGCACCCTGTTCCTCGAGGAGATCTCCGCGGACTATGTGCGCACCGCCCGGGCGAAGGGGCTTGGCGAACGGCGGGTGTTGTTCGTGCACGTGCTCAACAATGCCCTGATCCCCATCCTGACCGGGGTGGTGGTGATTCTGCCGCTTCTGTTCATGGGCAGCCTCATCACCGAATCCTTCTTCGGCATTCCCGGCCTTGGCAGCTACACTATCGACGCGATCAGCAGCCAGGATTTCGCCATCGTGCGGGCCATGGTGTTCCTCGGCTCGGTGCTCTATATCCTCGGGCTGCTGCTGACCGACCTCTCCTATACCCTGGTGGACCCGAGGGTGCGCCTGTCATGAGCCCGTACCTCTGCCGCCGCCGCGAGGCGCGCCTCGCGGGATATCTCTTGCGCAGGACACCGGAGCAGGGCTGAGCGATGCTGGTACTGCTCTGGACCGATGTCTTGATGTGGATACTGCTCGGGCTGGTGCTGGGGTTCGGCGTCTATGCGGCCCGTCATGAGCACCTGCGCGAGCCCTGGGGGCGGGTGGTGCGCCACCCCACCGGCGTGGTCACGCTGGTGATCCTGGGCTTCTTCGTCATCGTTGCGCTCGTGGATTCGGTGCATTACCGGCCGCGTGCCGAGGGTCAAGATCAGCAATCCACCGTAGCCCATTCCGGCGAGACCCTGAGCCTGCTCGATGCCTGGCTCACGCCGTTGCGGGAACGCGAGGAAAAGACCTACTCCGAGCCCTTTGCCACCCACCTGTATGCGAAGGAAAGCATCGAGCTCCCCGATGGCTCCGTCGTCCGCGAGTTCCCGCGCCTGAAATGGGGAGGTGCCCACCTCGCGGACCCGGGCAGGGAGCGCCTGGCGGACATCGGGCTCACCGCGCTCCGCGCTCTGGCGGAGGGGCTGTTGGCTTGGCTCTTGGTGGCGGTGTTGGTGGTGGGGTGGCTCGGGCGGTTGGGAGGCCGGTCGTTTGGGGGGCAATGGGCCCTGGTCTGGCGGGGAGAGACCCCCGTCCCCTGTCGCGCGGCGCTCCTGAGCCTCGGTGCGCTGCTCCTGCTTTGCTTCGTCGCGGGTGAGCTGGCGCTCAAGTACCACATCCTCGGCACCGACAAGGTCGGCGAGGACGTCTTCTACCAAAGCCTAAAGAGTGTCCGCACCGGGCTGGTGATCGGTACCCTGACCACCTTTGTCATGTTGCCGGCGGCGGTGCTGCTCGGGATCATGGCCGGGTACTTTAGGGGCCGGGTGGATGATGTCATCCAGTACCTCTACACCACCCTCAATTCCATTCCCGGTGTCCTGCTGATCGCGGCGGCTATCCTGATGCTGCAGATCTACATGGCCAACCATCAGGAGGCGTTCAACAGCCTGGTGGAGCGGGCGGACCTGAGGCTCCTGTTTCTCTGCCTGATTCTGGGGGTGACGAGCTGGACCTCGCTCTGTCGGCTGCTGCGGGGGGAATCGCTCAAGCTGCGGGAGGTGGACTATGTGCAGGCCGCCATCGCCTTGGGGGTGGGTCATGCGCGGGTGATCCTGCGCCACATCCTGCCCAACGTGCTGCATATCGTGCTCATCACCCTGGTGCTTGACTTCAGCGGGCTGGTCCTGGCCGAGGCGGTGCTTTCTTATGTCAACATCGGGGTGGACCCGACCATGAACAGTTGGGGCAACATGATCAACAGCGCGCGGCTTGAGCTGGCCCGCGAGCCGGCGGTCTGGTGGTCGCTGACGGCGGCCTTTCTGTTCATGTTTACCCTGGTGCTGTCGGCGAACCTGCTGGCGGATGTGGTGCGGGACGCCTTCGATCCCCGCATCCGCCAGTCGCGCTGAGCGTCGATGGAGTCGAAAGGCACGATGGAATCCTTGCTGTCGGTTGCAGGCCTCACCACCTGGATCGGCGCGGTGCTTCGGCCGGCGCGGGTAGTCGACGGGGTAGATCTTGCCATCCGCCGCGGGGAGACCTTCGCCCTGCTAGGCGAGTCGGGTTGTGGCAAGTCCATGACCGCGCTCTCGCTGATGCGGCTTCTGCCGCCGGCGGCGCGGATCGTGGCGGGAA
>JAEHCY010000285.1 GCA_016880695.1 Chromatiaceae bacterium
TCGGGCGAGACTTTCCGCCGCCGTCCCATAGACGTGTTTCACCCCGTCGATGGCGCCGAGCTCGGCCTCCAGAGGCGAGAGCACCAGGTGCTCGACCTCCTCGGGAAATGCGCCGGGCAGGGTGACGCTCACCTCCGCTGCGGGAACGATGATCTGCGGGTTTTCCTCCCGCGGCGTGAAGCCAAGGCCGATGGCGCCGAAGAGCAGGAGCCCGACCAGGATCAACGGCGTTAGACGCGACTCCACCGCCGCCGCCGCGAGGCGTCCCGGGAGGGTCAGGCGAGCCTCACCGCTACCGCGGGGCTGCTGCTGCGGTTCCGGGCCCGAAGGGGTAGGGGGTTGATCAAGATCCATCGGTGGGGGTGCGGACCTGGACCCGGTCACCATCGCGCAGGACCGAAGCGGGGTTATTCACCACCGTTGCTCCGGCCTCGATTCCGGCCAAGACCTCCCACGCGCCCTGCCACAGGCGCCCCACCTGTAGGCTGCGGAAGCGGGCCCGGCCGGATGCGTCGATCACAAACGCGCCCGGTACCCCGGCCCTCTCGGTAAGGGCGGACGCGGGCAACGCGGGGATCAGATCCTCACCCAGGACCAAAAGGGCGCGGCCGAACCGACCCGGTATCAGGCCCGACTGCTCGGGCAAGGCGAGCCGGACCTTGCACAGGCGGGTAGCGCTGTCGGCGGAGTGGATCACCGCGGCAATGGATGCGGTGAGGCTCCCGGGAGGGCCATCGAGCTCCAAGCGGATGCTCTGCCCCTCGGCCAGTGCGAGCGCCTGCGCCAATGGGACAAAGAGCTCGAGATCGAGGGGCTCGAGGGCTTCGAGTCGCAGGATCGGGTCGCCCAGGGTCACCAGGTCGCCGGGGTCGCGCAGACGCTCACGGACCTGGGCCCGAGCAGGGCTCACGAGCCGGGCATAGCGTCGGTCCTGGCGTCGTGTGGTGAGCTCGGATGCTGACCGCGCCCGCTCGGCCTCTGCTCGGACGAGGCGCACCTCGGCCTTGCGCAGATCATCCTCGGTGAGGGTCTGGGCGCGCGTCAGTTTGCGATAGCGCGCCACGTCGCCTTTCGCCTCGTCGAGGTCGGCCTGGGCGGACGCAACCGCCGCCTCGGCCGCAACCACGGCGGCCTCAACGCCCGTGTCGTCGATCGCCGCGAGCAGCGTGCCAGGTTCCACCCGGTCGCCCTCCTGCACCGACACCTGTTGCAGAAAACCGGTGATACGCGAGGCGATCTCGATCCGCTGCCGTGCCACCACCGTACCCGCGACCGGTAGGAGATGGGGAAAGGGAAGCGTCCTGACCTCGGTTGCATCGACCACCCGTTCGGTTGTTGGAGCGGGCGAGGGGGCGGTGTCGCTCGGCCCCCGGCTGCAGCCTGCCAGCAGCAGCAAGAGGCCGAATGTGCCGATGCCCAGGGTTGGGGTCCTCGGGAGCACGCCGGTGCCCAGGCCAAGCGGGGCGCCCATCCTGTAAACGGCGGCCCACCGCGTCGAGTGCGCTCCGGCCCTGCTCAAGGTTTGTTCCTTAGCCACTGGCGCGGGGTCTTAAGGGGCAGTTTCTCACCGCAGGTCCCCCCAAGCCGCAACCGAGCGGGTCTGGTCAGTCACCTTCCACCCCCAGCGCCCGCGAGAGCAGACGCAGCACATGCCGCGCCACCTCCGCCGGGTCGTCGTGGGTTTGTGAGCCCCCCGGGAGGAAGCGGCGTACCGGTGCGGTCTCGAAGTGAAACAGCACCAGTCCCGCCATCGAAATGGCAAGGAGGTGTGGGTCGCAATCGGGTGCCAGGTCCTGAGCCAGCCTGGTCATGGCCTGGAAGGGTTGGACGAACACCTGCTCGGCGAGCAGTCGCAGGCGAACCTCGTCACCGTCGAGAAGCTCCCGCTGAAGGAGTGCCCGGAAATCGGGGTCGCCTGCCATCAGCTCGGTGAAGCGGGCGACGAAGCGCTGCAGCCGCTCCGCCGGTGTACCGCCGCTTTCCACGGCGGCGGCTATGCCGTCGGCCTTGTCGGCGAAGGCCTGCGCCATGGCGGCGAGATAAAGACGCTGTTTGTCCGGATAGTGGTGGTAGAGTGCGGCCTGGGTGATGCCGACGGCCCGGGCGATGTCGCGCATGGATACCCCGGTGAAACCCGAGCGGGCAAACAGCGGGATGGCCCGTGTCAGGATGATCTGACCCGTAGCGTTGCTCGCCGATGCCGAATCGATACTCATGCCATCCCGGGAGGTGAACGAACGTTTATTAAAATGCTAGACACCCTTCCGCGCTGGGTCAACAAACGCACCGCCGAGCCCCTGGGGGCACCGCTTCTCTCCCGCGACGACCAGCGCGCTCCACAAGGTGCTGGATGCGGTGTGCGCACCCTTTGCCCAGTATCGTCCGGAGGTGCCGAATCCGCACCTGCATTCTAGACGCACGGCGCGCGGTGCTGGCGGTAGAGTCGGCGAACCGCGAGTCGTTCCACGGGCGATCATCACCCTTGCACAACCTAGTGCTTAGTTGCAATGACAAGCGATGGTACGTACGCTTGGCGGCATGCCAAGGGTCGCTCGGAAGATTAGTTGTTCTGAGGAAGCGCGTGCAGAGCTGAATCGGCGCGCGAGCAGTCGGACGGAA
>JAEHCY010000286.1 GCA_016880695.1 Chromatiaceae bacterium
GGGGCGGGCGGTGGGCGATTCGCTGCCGGATCTGCTCCGGGCTCAGGCGCTCGAGATCCATCCCGCGTCCCGTCACCCAGCGTAGCGAGGCTGCGGGGGCCACCCATTGAACGCCGCAGCCACCCGCAGGATAACCGCTAGGCTCGGCTGCGGCGCCGGTCGCGTACCAGTTTCACGGCGAGGACGACCCATGGTAACCCGTGCAGACAGAGATCGAAGATGTCGATGGGCCGGGTCAGGGTGCCTGCGGCCAACATCTTGAGCTTCTCCCAGACGTGGGGCTCAGGAACGAAAGGCGCAAGCCCCAGCAACAGCACCGCGAGCACAAGCGCTCCGAGCGGTACCCTGTCCAGCCAAGACAATAGGCTCACTGCGTTCCCCCTACGGCTCCGGCTTGCGAGCCGGGCAAAGTTCTTGATAAATGGCAGCGTCGGCGGCGGTGAAACAACAGGCGAGGATGCGGTCGAAACGGCTTTCCCAGGCCCGCATCGCCTCTAGTGCGATGCGGGCAGCTTCCCGTTTCGGATAGCCGTACACCCCCGTGCTAATAGACGGAAATGCCAGGGTGTGCGCTCCCCGCTCGGCCGCCAAGCGGAAGGCGTTGCCGTAGCCACTCTGCAGTAGGGCGGCTTCGTTGTGCCCCCCGCCGTGCCAGACGGGACCGACCACGTGGATGATCCACTTCGCCGGCAGGCGAAAGCCGGGGGTGATGCGCGCCTCGCCCGTGGGGCAGCCACCCAAGGTGCGGCAGAGTCGGAGAAGATCCGGACCGGCCGCACGATGGATGGCGCCATCCACCCCGCCGCCTCCGCAGAGAGTCGGGTTGGCGGCATTGACAATGGCATCGACCTCGAACCGGGTGATATCGCCGATTCGGATTCCTATCTTTCCCATCGCGGCGACTCCCCTTACCATTGCCCCTCCCGATACCGCCGGACCACTTTACCCAATATCGGCGGTCCCCACCAATAGCAAGGCCGATGGACAACCTGCTCGCGCTCTCTGCCCTGATTCTGCTCGGCTGGTTCTGGCTCGACAGCCTGCGCGCCCGTGAGATCGCCACCGGCATAGGCCGCGCGGCCTGCGAGCGGCGGAACCTCCAATTCCTCGACCAGACCGTGTCGTTATACCGCCTGGGTGTGCGCCGACGCGCGGATCGGTTGCGCTGGCGCCGGGTGTATCGGTTCGACTTCAGCGAGGAAGGCGTCGGAAGGCACACCGGTTACTTGATCCTGGTGGGCCTGGAGCTCGAAGAGCTGACCCTGGGTCTACCCCAGCACCCGAGCGACGCCTGAGCTACTTGATCACCTTGAGCGTTGGGCGGTCCCTAGGGGGCCGCGGCGGTTCGGGCTCGGCATCGGGCGGGGTTGGCTCCGCCTGCGGCTCTTCTTCCGCGGGAAACAGCATGCCCCGGCCGTTCTCGTGCGCGTAGATACCCAGCACGGCCGCGGGGGGCACCCTCACCTCCATGGCCACCCCGCTGAAGCGGGCACCAAAGCGGACCTCTTGATTGCCGAGGTCAAGGTTACGAACCGCGGTGGGGCTGAGATTCAGCACGATCTTGCCTTCCTGCACGAACTGGGTCGGCACGATCACCCCCGCAACGCCTGCATCCACGAGCATGTAGGGGGTGAAACCGTTGTCGACGATCCAGTCGTAGAAGGCCCGGATCAGATAGGGCCGGGTCGAGGTCATTGGCGCCATCGCCAGATCAGGGCCGGCTAGGCGGCCTCCCGCATGTCACGCTCATCCTCGGTCAGGCTGGCGCGAAAACCCTCCCGCTCGAACAGACGTGTGGCGTACTCATGAACCGCCCGCGCCTGTACCGGGAGCTCAACCCCTAGCGCAGGCAGTCGCCACAGCAACGGCGCGATGCTGCAGTCGACGAGCGAGAATTCGTCGCTCATGAAGTAGGGCTTGGCGGCAAACACCGGTGCCGTTGCTAACAGGCTCTCGCGCAGTTCCTTGCGACCCCGCGCCACCTCAGGGGCGGTGCCTTTGTCGATGAGGTCCGCCAGCTTGTACCAGTCCCGGTCGACGCGATACATGTAGAGCCGGGCGCTGGCGCGGGAGACAGGATCGACGGGCAGCAGGGGGGGATGGGGAAAACGCTCGTCGAGATACTCCATGATGATGCGCGATTCGTAGAGCCGGAGATCCCGGTCCACCAACGTAGGCACCGTGCCGTAGGGGTTGAAGTCCATCAGCTCATCGCGCAGGTTCGCCACATCGACGTCGACCACATCACAGGCGATACCCTTTTCCGCGAGCACCATGCGTACCCGGTGACAATAGGGACACTTGGAATCTGAGTACAGAATCATCACGGATCTCTTGCTAGCCGACAGTGACATGATTATCGCTCCCGCGACCACAGACGGGCAGTCTGCCCGTGAAAACCGCGGAGACGCCCGCCCGAACAGAAAAAGGGCGCATAGGTCGATGATAACCGATGCGCCCTCACTTTAGGCGGAAGTCAACAGCGTCAGTGCACGTCCTTCCAGTATTCCTTCTTCAGGGCATAGGCCAACACGAAGAACACCGCCAGGAACAGCAGCACATAGACCCCCAGTCGCTGGCGCTCAAGCTGCATGGGCTCGCCCGCATAGGTCAGGAAGGCCGTGAGGTCACGCACCATGCGGTCGTATTCTGCCGGCGCTAGACTCCCCTTGGAAGCGGCTTCGAAGTGATCGAATACCTTCGTCGTATGCCCTGCAGCGTCCTTGTGCTCCTGGTAAACCGCCTTTTGCACCCCCTGGAGTAGCTGGAGCACATGGGGCATACCCACGTCGGGGAACACGGTGTTATTGACCCCGTAGGGGCGTGCCGGATCAGCGTAGAAGCTCTTCAGATAACTGTACACCCAATCGGGGGAACGCCATCGGGTCACCAGGGTGAGGTCCGGAACCGCCGTGCCAAACCACTTCTCGGCCTCCTCGGGCCGCATCGAGGTGGTCATCTGCGAGCCCGCGTTGGCGTCGGTGAACACGAAGTTCTCCATCACCTGGGCGTCGGTGAGACCGGCATCCGCCGCCAAACGGTTCCAGCGCAGGTACTGCAGCGAGTGGCAACCCATGCAGTGGTTGACGAAGACCTGCGCGCCGCGCTGCAGGGATGCCTGGTCGGCGAGGTTGATGTTGGCCGATTCCAGGGCAACTCCCCCTCCACCCGATGCGACGCCGAAGGCGGGAGCGATGAGAAGCATCGAGGCGATGATGAGCTTTTTCATTCCGTCACCCTCTCCGGGACTGGCTTGGTTTTGTCGATCTTGGAGTACCAAGGCATCAGCAGGAAGAACAGGAAGTAGAGCACGGTGAAGATCTGGGATAGCAGCGTCCTAAGCGGCGTGGCCGATATCATGCCGAGCCAGGCCAACACCACGAAGGAGACGGCGAAAATCGCGAGGGCAATCTTGAACGCCGGCCCCTTGTAGCGAATCGACTTAACCGGGCTGCGATCGAGCCAGGGGAGCACGAACATGATCAGGATGGCCGCGAACATCACCACCACGCCGGGGAACTGGGAGCCGAACATGGGGGGCACCGCCCGCAGCATGGCGTAGTAGGGTGTGAAGTACCAGACCGGTGCGATGTGCGCAGGGGTTTGCAGCGGATTCGCCGGTTGGAAGTTCGGCGGCTCGAGGAACAGCCCGAAGAAGTCCGGCGCGAAGAACACCACCGCGGAGAACAAGAACAGGAAACCCACCACCCCGGCGATGTCCTTGACCGAGTAATAGGGATGGAAGGGGATGCCGTCCGCCGGCGCCTTGTCGTCCCAGCGGTTGCCCTTGGGCCCGTACTTGATCTCGATGCCGTCCGGATTGTTGGAACCGGTCTTGTGCAGGGCCACGATATGGATGAACACCAGGGCCGCCAGCACGAAGGGCACCAGGAAGTGGAAGGCGAAGAACCGATTGAGGGTCACATCCGAGATGACGTAGTCGCCACGCACCCACACCGACAGGTCTTCGCCGACGACCGGAACCGCCGCAAACAGGTTCACGATCACCTGAGCACCCCAGAACGACATCTGCCCCCAAGGCAATAGGTAGCCGAAAAAGGCCGTCGCCATCATCGCCAGATAGATAACCATTCCGAGTATCCACAGCAGCTCGCGGGGCTTGCGATACGAGCCGTACATCAACCCGCGAAACATGTGCAGGTAGACCACGATGAAGAAGGCTGAGGACCCGGTGGAATGCAGATACCGGATCAGCCAACCCCAATCCACGTCGCGCATGATGTACTCGACGGAGGCGAAGGCGTCCGCCGCGGAGGGCTTGTAGCTCATTGCCAGCCAGACCCCTGTCAGGATCTGGATCACCAAGGCCAACATGGCGAGAGAGCCGAAGAAGTACCAGAAGTTGAAGTTCTTGGGGGCGTAGTACTCGGCCAGATGCTCCTTCCACACCTTGGTGAGTGGGAAGCGCTCGTCGATCCAGCCGAGGAACCCGGAGGTGGATGTCTGCTCACTCATCAGGCTGCTCCTTTATCCTCACCGACCAGGATGACCTTGTCTGACAGATAGACGTACTTGGGGATTTCCAGATTCGCGGGTGCCGGTACGCCCTTGTAGACTCGCCCGGCCAGATCGAAGCGGGAGCCGTGACAGGGGCAGAAAAACCCGCCCTTCCACTCCGCGCCGAGATCCGCGGGCGCGAAATCCGGTCGATAGGTCGGCGCGCACCCGAGGTGGGTACAGATCCCGATGGCAACAAGATGCTCCGGCTTGATGGAGCGCTGCGGATTCTTGCAGTAGGGCGGCTGCTTCGACGCCTCCGATGCCGGATCGAGCAACTGCGAATCCAGGGTCGGCAACGCCGCCAGCATCTCGGGCGTGCGGTTGACGACCCACACCGGCTTGCCGCGCCATTTGACCCGGAGCAGTGCACCGGGCTCCAACTTACTGATATCCGCTTCCACGGGTGCGCCGGCCGCTTTAGCCTTCGCACTCGGATTCATGGAGGCCAGGAACGGGACCGCTACATAGCCGGCCCCCACGGCCCCCATCACACTGGTGGCGGCAACCAGTACGCGCCGCCGTTTCCTATCCACACCTTGTGCACTCATGACTTGTTGCCCCCGGTAGGCCGGATGGATGCGCCCCATCCCTGTCGGACGCCGAGCATCCTTCAGTTAGGATTTGAGAATATAGGAATGGACTGCAAAACAAACGTGAATTTTCCATCAACTCGCGCGCGGCGGTCAAGGTGATTTGAGCCACTCACGCGGGGTTGGGGACCTCGAAATACCGGTGCTGCAATCCGAAGCGCTCCGCCAGATGCGCACCCAGGGCCTGCACGCCGTAGCGCTCGGTGGCGTGATGCCCGGCGGCGAAGTAATCCAAGCCGAGCTCACGGGCCTGATGCGCCGTTCGCTCAGAGATCTCGCCGCTCAGATAGGCATCCACCCCCAGCGCGGCGGCCTCCTCGATGAGATCCTGAGCGCCTCCGGTGCACCAGGAGAGCGTCTGGATCGGCCGATCGCTTCCCGCCGCGATATGCACCGGTGACCGGCCCAGAGCCGCGGCGATAGCTCGGGCGAACTCATCGGCCAGGGTGGGCCCGGCGAGGCAGCCCCGCCACAGTAACCCCTTGCCGGCGGCGGTGGCCGTTGCCTCCCGTAAACCAAGCACACGACCCAACTGGCGGTTGTTGCCAAATTCCGGGTGCGCGTCCAATGGCAGATGGTAGGCGAGCAGACCCACCCCCGCTCCCATCAGGCTGCGCACCCGACGACCCTTCATGCCCACCAGGACGGGGGATTCACCCCGCCAGAAATACCCATGGTGAACCAGCAGCAGGTCCGCACCCCACCCGATCGCAGCATCAATCAAGGCCTGGCATGCACTCACCCCTGTGGCGATGCGCCGAACCGGGCGTTCGCCCTCAACCTGCAGGCCGTTCGGGCAGTAATCGTCGAAGCGACTCGTCTCGAGCAGTGTGTCGCAATAGGCCTGAAGCTCCGCCGGTTCGATCACGGCCGTCCCGCTCGCCAAAACATCACGCACCAAGGGTTCACAGACTGCTTGCGGCAACGCCTCGAAGTCGGTGCGCCTATTATGCGATCATGCAACCGCTCTAGAACTGACTAAACGCAATTAACCTTCACCTTCGGGCGCCCCGCGATCCAAACCCGCATGCCTGTGCACCGGTTTCTGCCGCCGATCCTCGCGGCTGCCATCGGCGCCGCGGTTGCCACACCGCTGGCGTTCTGGCTAGGGGGTCGGCATACGGCGCAAACGCTCGGAAGCGCGCCGGAGGCGGGTTCGCGGCACCCGGCCGCGACCGCCGACTCCTACGCCGCCGCCGTCGCGCGGGCAGCCCCTTCCGTAGTCAATATCTTTAGCTCCCGCGTCACCACCGAACGGCAATCCCTCGGATTCCGCGACCCCTTGATGCAGCGCCTGTTCGGGAATCGGCTCGGGGCGACCCCCCGCCGCCCGATCGAAACCAGCCTAGGATCCGGTGTGGTGGTAACCGACGAGGGCCACATCCTCACCAACGATCACATCATCAGACAAGCGGTGGACATACAGGTGCTGCTCGCCGATGGCACTGATGTCTCCGTCGAGATCGTCGGGCGTGACCCCGACACCGACCTCGCCGTTCTGAAGCTCGCCTCCGGCGAGGCCCCGGCCATCCCCCTCGGCCAGCCGAGGCAACTCCAGGTGGGAGATGTGGTCCTGGCCATCGGCAACCCCTTCGGGGTCGGCCAGACCGTGACCATGGGCGTCGTGGGGGCTACCGGTCGCAGCCATCTCGGCATCAGTGCGGTCGAGAACTTCATTCAAACCGACGCCGCCATCAATCCGGGCAACTCGGGGGGCGCCCTGATCAACACCCACGGCGAGTTGATCGGCATCAACACGGCCATCTATTCCAACAGCGGCGGCTCCCATGGCGTGGGGTTCGCGATCCCGGTGGACCTCGCCGAGAACGTGCTCAGGGCGCTGATACGCCAGGGACGTGTGGTGCGAGGGTGGCTCGGCGTCAGCACGCGGGAGCTCAACCCGGGTCTGGTGAAGTCCTTCGGCTTGCGCACCCAAGAGGGCCTGCTGGTCTCCGCCACGGTAGAGAACAGTCCGGCGGCAACCGCCGGATTGCGCCCGGGCGATGTGATCACCGAGATCAACGGCGCCCGGATTGGCGCGATCCAAGACCTGCAGAATGCCGTGGCGCAAGCAGGGCCGAACGCCCTGTTGAAGATCGCGGGCTGGCGGGGAAGTGATCGGCTTAACCTATCGACGACCACCGTCGAGCGGGCACCACCGCCCGACTGAGCGGCTGGGAAAAAAAGCGTCGCGAGCGGTCCGCGCACAGGTCCCAGGGCTCGATGATGGACCCCGGGGCTGACTCGCACAAAAAAACGCCCGGCGCGGAGCCGGGCGAGTGCTCTTCTCGGATTTCGAGAGAGACGAGGAGGACTAGCTTAGTGGATGAAGAGGCCGCCGTTGATGGGGATATTAGCCCCAGTGATATAGGCGGCATCGTCCGCTGCGAGGAAGCCGACTACCGCGGCGATCTCCTCGGGCTTTGCCATACGCCGCATGGGCACCGTGGCGATGATGGCCTCGCGCACGTCATCACGCATGGCGGCGGTCATGGCCGTCTCCACATAACCGGGGGAAATCGTGTTCACGGTGATCCCCTTGGCCGCACCTTCCTGGGCTAGGGCCATGGTGAACCCATGCAGACCCGCTTTGGCCGCGGAGTAATTGGTCTGGCCAAACTGCCCGCGCTGCCCGTTCACCGACGAGATGTTGATAATGCGCCCGAAGCCTCGCTCCAACATGTCATCCCAGATCGGGCGAGTGACATTGAAGGCGCTGTTGAGGTTGGTGCTGATCACCGCCGCCCAACTGCCCTCATCCATTCGCTTGAACGTCTTGTCGCGGGTGATGCCAGCGCAGTTGACCAGGATCTCGACCGGCCCATACTGCCCCTTCACCTCGCCGATCATGCGCGCACTGTCCTCGAAGGAGGACACGTCCGCGCCGATGATGGGGATATCGAGCCCCTCGGCGGCCCTGGCGGCCTGCCAGGCCTCGGCCAGATCCTTCTCCGGCGGGTAATAGCAAGCCACCACGCGGTGGCCGGTCTGGGCAAGGCGCTGGCAGATCGCCGTGCCGATACCGCCGATTCCGCCCGTAACGAGTGCCACTCTCGACTCTGTAGCCATAACCAGTGTTCCTCCTAGAGTTAGGCCGCCTTCGCGGTCGCTTGAGCCATTTTTGCCTTGACGTTTGACATTCCCTTCTCGAGCCAGACCCGATACTCATCGCGGGCGTCGCCGGCGAGTTTCAGGTTCTGACGGGTCTCCTCGACCATGCGCTGCCCCAATTCCTTGGCGAACTCGACCTGGATCTTCGCCAGCTCGTTGTAACCCTTGACCTCGGAGGCGGCCTTCGCCTGGCGCAACCCGGTCTCCATCATCAGGGAGACGGAGGCCATCTGCCGGGCAACCATACGCTCCCAGTTACGGAGGTTGATCTCGCCGAGCTCCCGCATCGACTCGAAACCCTTGGTACCCATTTCGTTGATCATGTCGAGGTTGACTTGCGCGTTCATCTTGGCCTCCTTATTGTGCGATGCAGCATTGTTGCAGTGCAGCATAGTGGTGGTATCTCAGGTTGTCAAGGCCTCCCAGCAAGTTTTTCGGCCTCTCATGCCGAGGAAGCGGAAACAACCGACGGTCCCTCCCAAGGAACCCGGGACGCCCGCCTCCAGGCCGCACGCCGCCACCCGGAGGCACGCAGGGGGCGTTATTCCTTCGGGTCCTTCTCGGCTGGGTCCGAGCGCCCCACGGGAAACCCAGATGCCCGCAGGATACTTTGCTGCATCTCGGCCCACATCTCCATGTTGTGGCGCGCCATTCTACCCAAGGTCTCAAGGGGTGTCCCGCCGAAGGTCTCTTGAAGCTGTTTCTGCTCACGGGCGAAGATATCCAGACTATCCTCAAGGTACTTGGTGAATACCCCCTGAATGGTGCCACCATAAAAGCGAATCATCTGCCCCAGCATCTTCGCGCTGAACAGGGGCTCCCCGCCCGCCTCCTCCTCCAGCATGATCTGCAGCAGGATCGAGCGGGTCAGATCTTCCTCGGTGGCATTATCCACCACCTTGAAATCGATGCCCGCCATGACCAGCGCACGCACGCCCGCCAGGGTGATGTAGTGGCTTGACTCGGTGTCGTAGAGGCGCCGATTCGGATATTTCTTGATGATGCGCTGTGTGGGCAACGTCCTCGAGCCTCCGCCTGGGGTTCCGTTCGCTCGCGCAAAGTGTACCCCATGGCGGGGCGCATTGTGCAGCGCATCAGAAAGCCCACCCTGCACCGGATCCTGCGGAAGCAAGAAGCAAGTGCCTGCCCTGGCAGCGAGGATGAAAGACAAGGAGACCGTGGGGTTGCGAATGAATCCGCGACGCGACGATTCCCTGACCGCTTCGCAGCTTACTTGAAGACCCACCGACCCCCGCGGCGGGGACCGCTGTCTCGATCAAAGCAGGCGGGAAATCCTCCCGTGGGGGGAGACCGATCCCTCGGCCTCCCCGAGGCCGAGATCAGTCTCTCTCGACTGCCAGCGCGACCCCCTGGCCGCCGCCGACACATAGGGTCGCCAGCCCCCTCTTGGCGTCCCGGCGCTGCATCTCGTAGAGCAGCGAGACCAGCACACGGGCGCCCGAGGCACCCACCGGGTGTCCCAGGGCAATGGCGCCGCCATTGACGTTGACCTTGGACATGTCCCAGCCCATCTCCTGGTTGACCGAGAGTGCCTGCGCGGCGAAGGCCTCGTTGGCCTCGATCAGGTCGAGATCCTGGACGGTCCATCCCGCCCGCTGCAGACACCGGGTGGAGGCGGGGATGGGGCCGGTTCCCATGATCGCGGGATCGACCCCGGCCGAAGAAAAGGCCACCAGGCGAGCCAGGGGCTTGAGCCCGAGCTCCTTCGCCTTGCTCTCCTTCATCACAATCACTGCCGCGGCGCCATCGTTAATCCCCGAAGCATTGCCCGCCGTCACGGTACCCTGCTGGTCGAAGGCCGGACGCAGCTTGCCGAGGCTCTCGGCGGTGGTGCCGTGGCGAGGGAACTCGTCGGTATCGAAAACGATGGGGTCGCCTTTACGCTGGGGGATCACCACCGGAATGATCTCGTCACGGAACCGGCCGGCCTTTTGTGCGGCCTCGGCCTTCTGCTGCGACCCCGCGGAGAAGGCATCCTGGGTCTCGCGGCTGATATTGAACTTCTTGGCGATATTCTCGGCGGTGACGCCCATGTGGTAGTTGTGGAAGGCATCGATCAGCCCGTCGGCGAGCATCGAATCCAACAGCTTCCAGTCTCCCAGCCGCTGGCCGTCGCGGGATTTCGGCAGGATATGGGGGGCCTGGCTCATGTTCTCCTGGCCGCCCGCGATGATGATGTCGGCATCGCCCGTGGCAACGCCCTGCCAGGCCAGATGCACGGCACGCAGACCGCTGCCGCAAAGCTGATTGATGGTCATTGCCGGTACCTTATGCGGAAGACCGGCACCCAAGGCCGCCTGGCGTGCTGGGTTTTGCCCGGTCCCCGCGGTCAGGATCTGGCCCAAGATGACCTCATCGACCTGACCGGGGCTCAGTCCCGAGCGCTCAAGGAGACCCTTGATCACGGTGATCCCGAGCTGGGAGGCGGGCACCCCGGCCAGGGCACCGCCAAAGCTACCGATTGCCGTGCGACCGGCGGCTACGATCACTACATTCTCTGCCATGGTTTGCGAACCCTTCTTAGGTGGTTTATATAGGAAGGCGCCTGTGCGCGCAGCACAAGGGTAGCAGAGGGATTGGCGTTGTGCCACTCACACCCTCAGGCCCCGGATCCTGCCCAAACGGGTACCGGCCCACTAGCATGTGGTCAGCGAAGGCGGGATTTGTTGCAGTGCACAAATTTCCGTGCTAGCTTCTTTATGCACTCAACTCCAAACCACCAATAGGAATCACCCATGAGCGAAACTGGCCTGTGGACTAAAGACTGGCTGGAAACCCAGCAAAAATACTGGGAAACCTGGACCGACATGAGCCGCAAGGCGCTA
>JAEHCY010000287.1 GCA_016880695.1 Chromatiaceae bacterium
GACGGCGCCATCCACATGCTGGTGGTGCTGCACTTCAACAACCTGGGGTTCAGCCCGCTGGAGATCGCCTTCCTGTTCCTCTTCTACGAGGTCTTCGGCATCATCACCAACGGGCTGGGGGGCTGGATCGCCTCCCACGTGGGCCTCAACCGCACCCTGGTCACCGGGGGGTTGTTGCAGGTCTTTGCCCTGGGCGCCCTGGCGGTGGATCCCTCCTGGCTCAGCGTGGCCTATGTGATGACCGCCATGGCGCTCTCGGGTATCGCCAAGGACCTCAACAAGATGAGCGCCAAATCCAGCGTCAAGCTGGTGGTGCCCAAGGGCGAGGACGCGAACAACCGATTGTTCAAATGGGTGTCGATTCTCACCGGCTCCAAGAACACGCTCAAGGGCGCGGGCTTCTTCCTCGGCGGGCTGCTGCTCTATCTCATCGGATTCCGCTGGACCATGGCCGGTATGGCGGCGGTGCTGCTGGTGGTCTACCTCTGGGCCTGGTGTCTACTGCCCGGCGATCTCGGTCGGGCCAAGGTCAAGGCGAAGATCAGCCAGATCTTCTCCAAGACCCGGGAGATCAACCTGCTGTCGGGGGCGCGGTTTTTCCTCTTCGGTGCCCGGGATGTGTGGTTCGTGGTGGGACTGCCGGTGTTCCTGCGCGAGGTGGTGGGCTGGAACCAGGTGGAGGTGGGCAGCTTCCTGGCCCTGTGGGTAATCGGCTACGGCTTTGTTCAGGCCGGCGCCCCGGCCCTACTGCGCCGGGAACAGGGTGGTCGCGGTCCCCAGGGCGCGAGCGCCCGCAACTGGGCCCTGCTGCTCGCGGCCTTGCCCGCCGGCATCGCGGTGGCCCTGATGCAGGGCTACGACCCGGCGCTCTCTCTGATCATCGGCCTGGGTGCCTTCGGGGCGGTGTTCGCCATCAACTCCGCGCTGCACTCCTACCTGATCCTGGCCTACTCCGAGCACGACAAGGTGGCCATGAACGTGGGCTTCTACTACATGGCCAACGCCGCCGGGCGGCTGGTGGGCACGGTGCTCTCGGGGTGGGTCTATCAGACCCAGGGACTGACGGGGTGTCTGTGGTGGTCCAGCGCCTTCGTGGTAGCCGCGGCGCTCATCTCGTTCAAGCTGCCGGAGGTCAGATACCAGTTGCCCGAGGGCGCGGCGCTGCCCAAGGGCGGAGACTGAGCCGGGAGGCCGCGGTCTGCGCAGGGTCGGTTCGGTGCCGAAGGTGGTCAAGAGATCCGGCGAGGAGGTGACGGTTGAGGTGACAGTGCGGCTCAGTGGCAGCTTGCTGGAGATGGAGGCAGCGATTCTGGAGGCCAGCAACGCGGTCGGTCGCTGCGCCACCGAGGAGGCCCCGCCAGCGTTTCGACAGCGATGGCAGTGCGCTTGGCGTCGGCGAGATCAAACTGACCGCGCGGGCACGATCCCAAGGGGTACCAGACCCCCTGCGGGGCGGTGGAGGTGGAGCGCTACGTCTACCAGCGCTCCCGGGGCGGGCGTATCGACTGCCCGCTCGAGCACCCGGGGCGGATCGTGCGCGGGGCCACCCCGCGCTTTGCCAGTCAACTCAGCCACAAGTATGCGCAGCTCAACGCGCGTGCGGTGCAAGCCGACCTCGAGCAGAACCACCGCCGGACCGTCGCCGCCTCCTACATTCAGCAACGTTGCCGAGTGGGTGGGCGCGATCGCCACGGCCAAGGAAGCGGACTGGGAGTACGCACTGCCGGCACTTGAGCGCCCCATCGCGACCCTGGTGGTCAGCCTCGAGGGGGCCATGATCCCGATGGCCGAGGCGGCGGGCTACCGCGAAGCCATGGTCGGGACCCTCCCGTTCTATGACCACGAAGGCGAGCCCCAGCACAGCATCTACCTTGCCGCCGCCCCCGAGTACGGCAACCAGGCGTTCCTGCAGCGCGAGAGCCTGCCTGCCAAGCAGCCTTTTCCCAAGGCGCTCTACCTCGGGATCGCCGAC
>JAEHCY010000288.1 GCA_016880695.1 Chromatiaceae bacterium
CTGGGTCAACGAGTGGGTGAGGATCGAGCCGGGGTTGAGTCGCAGCGCGCTGTCGCGCCGGCTCTGTGAGCGGCTCGATTGGAGAGACAGCCGTGGGCGCCTCAAGGAGAGGAATGCCCGGGTGGCCCTGGTGCGACTGCCGGCTCCCCATGGTCGGGTACCCTCTGCGCAACCCCTGCCGGCACCGCTGCGAGAAGCCCCCGCCTTGTCGTTGGATTTGCAAGCGTTGGGGGGTGTGGAGCTGATCTGCATCGACCCCGGGGATCGGGGACCGCACCGGCTCTGGCGTGGCCTGATGCGTCGTCGTCGGTTGGGGCCGGCCTCGCCCTGCGGGGGGGGGCAGCCGCGCTATCCGATCCATAGCGCTCGCTATGGGTGGTTGGGCGCTCTGGCCTTCGGTTCCCCGGCCTATCGGCTCGCTCCACGCGATTGCTGGATCGGTTGGGACGAAGCGGGGCGGGCAGGGGCCTTGGCCAAGGGGGTGGCCAACAGCCGGTTTCTGATCCTGTCGCAGGTTCGGGCGAGGTATCTGGCCTCCCATGTCCTGGGCCAGTGCCTGCGCCGTGTGGGCGATGACTGGATGGCCCGCTACGGGGATCGTCCCGTGCTGGTGGAGACCTTCATCGATACGGCGCACGATGCCGGGACGTGCTATCGGGCCGCCAACTGGCACTGTGTGGGCGAAACCGCGGGTCGGGGACGCAACGATACCCAGCGCCACCCTCGCGACCTCAGTCCCAAAGCGGTCTATCTCTATCCGTTGTGTGAGGATTGGCGCGAGCGACCCGGTGGTGTCGCCCCGCCTTGTCCCGAACTCGGGGACTGGGCCGAACAGGCGTTCGGCCGGGCGGATCTGGGAGACCGGCGGCTCTTGGAGGTGGCGCGCGACGGCTATGCGCGGCCTTGGGCACAACTGCCCCGGGCCTGTGGCAGCCGGGCCCGCACCAAGGCGGCGTACCGCCTGTTCGACCACCCGAGGACCCAGATGCGCCAGGTGCTCAATAGCCACTACCAGGCCACCGCCGCACGGGTGGCCGACCACCCGGTGGTCCTGGCGGTACAACACTCCACCTCCCTCCACTACAGTGCCCACCCGCTCACCGAAGGGCTCGGCCCCCTCAATACCCGGGCCGACAACAGCATCGGGCTGTGGTTGCACGACACCCTCGCTTTCACCCCTGCCGGAATCCCCCTTGGCTGGGTGGATCTCGAGCTGTGGGCACGCGACCCCCCCGGCCCAGGGTCAGCGCATCACTCGCCACAATCGCCCCATCGAAGAGAAGGAAAGCCACACATGGTTGCGCAGCCACAGCGCAGCCAGCCGTCTGCAACAGCGCTGCGAGCGGACCCTGGTGGTGAGCGTGGGCGATCGCGAGGCCGACGTCCACGATCTGTTCGTGGCCCCAGCACAAGCCCCAGCAGGCGCCCGCATACTGGTAAGGGCGCGGAGCGTACTAGGCGCATGACCCGCGACCACGGCAGCCTGTGGGCCTTCATGGCCACCCGCCCGGTGGCGGGACACTATCGCCTGGAGGTTCCGCGCCGCCCTCACCGGGCGGCCCGTCTGGCCCATATGGAGGTCCGCTTCGCCCCGGTCACCTTGAAGGCAC
>JAEHCY010000289.1 GCA_016880695.1 Chromatiaceae bacterium
GCCGCGGGTTAGCTTCTACCCCGCTCAGCCAGCGGTACAGCTACGCTACTCCCTCGGCCGATTCGTACCGACCGCCAAAGAGAAAAACCAACGCGCCACTCAGCACCTCACCCGAGGACAGGCGTCAGCGCCGCCAGCGGGCCTCCGCTGCATCATCGGTTTCGCGGGCGTCCACCCAGCGCTCGCCCTGGGCAGTGGTTTCCTTCTTCCAGAACGGGGCGCGGGTCTTGAGGTAGTCGATCAGGAACTCGCAGGCGCGGAAGGCCTCGCCCCGGTGGCCGCTGGTCACCGCCACCAGCACGATGGGGTCCCCGGGCTTGAGCTCACCCACCCGGTGGACGATCCGCACGCCGAGCAGATCCCAGCGCGCCCGGGCCTCCTGGACGATGGCGCCGAGCGCCTTCTCGGTCATGGCCGGATAGTGCTCGAGGCGCATGCGGGTGACCGCCTGGCCATCGTTGTAGTCGCGCATCAAGCCGACAAAGCTCACCAGCGCACCAACGCCGGGGTTACCGGTACAGAGGCGCGATTGTTCGGCGGCGATGTCGAAGGGTTCGGGCTGGACGCTAACGCTGAACACGGGCTCGGCGCCTCAACCACCCGTCACCGGTGGGAAGAACGCAACCTCGTCGCCGTCCCTCAGAGTCGTCTCCGGTGCGGCAATCTCCTGGTTCACCGCGACGAGAAAGGTTTGACCTTCGCCCAGGGCCTCTTCACACACCCCGCCGCGCTCGCGCAGCTTGGCGAGCAGGCTGGCAACCTCGGTGAGCCCAGCGGCATCGATCGGCTCTCCCGCGCTGCCAAGTGCCTCCCGCAGCCGGGCGAAGTAAAGGACCTGGATCATGCGAGCAGCTCGCTCAGGGGCAGAAATTCAATGGTCTCGCCCCGCACCAGCGCCCGGCCCTCGGGTATCACGGCGAGACCATTGGCCCAGGCCACCGAGCTCAGCACCCCGGAAGAACGGCTCGGGTGGACCTCGACCCGCGGTTCACCGTCGGCACCCGCGATCAGCCGGGCGCGGACGAATTCCCGGCGCTTGTCCGGCTTGGGCCAGTCGAAGTCGGCCCGCACCCGCAGCGGCAGCGGCAAGACCCCGCCCGCCACCCCCTGCATGCGCAGGATGAAGGGCCGGGCGAAGAGGCAGAAGGTAACGAATACCGACACCGGATTGCCGGGCATGCCGATGAAGGGGGTGCCCCGGATCTGGCCGAAGGCCAGCGGCTTGCCGGGGCGGATGGCGATTTTCCATAGATCGAGCGACCCTAACCGTTCCACCGCGGGCTTGACGTGATCCTCCTCGCCCACCGACACCCCCCCGGAGGCGAGCACCAGATCCGCCTCCGCCGCCGCGGCGGCCAAGGCATCGCAGGTAGCCTCCAGGGTATCGGCGACGATGCCGGGGTTGTGGACCTCGCAGCCTAGGGCCTGCAGCAGGCCGATCAGGGTGAACTGGTTGGAGTTGTAGATCTGACCGGGACCGAGAGGCTCCCCGGGCATGCGCAGCTCATCGCCGCTCGAGAGCACCGCCACCCTGAGGCGTCGGTAGACCCCAAGCTCGGCCACCCCCACCGATGCCGCGAGCCCCAGGTGCTGGGGCGCCAGCCGCTCGCCCGCGGTGATCACCACCTGCCCGCGGCGGATATCCTCGCCGGCGCGGCGGATGTTGGCCGCGGCTGCCACCTGCGGAACCCGCACCTCATCACCCTGCGCCTCGCACACCTCCTGTATCGCCACCGCATCGGCCCCTGCCGGTACCGGCGCCCCGGTGAAGATGCGCGCCGCCGTGCCGGGCTCGAGTGGGTACGGCGCCGCCCCCGCGGGGATGCGTTGGGA
>JAEHCY010000290.1 GCA_016880695.1 Chromatiaceae bacterium
GATGAGCCACCGCGACCGCTAATAGCTTAGCTCGGAGGCAGCAGAGCGCCGATTTCGCGCTGACGCCGCTTGCGCCCATGGCGGTCAACCGGTAAGCCCGCCCGTTGCCCTAGGCGCTACTCGCCCCGAGTAGGCGGCGGCGCGGCCGTATCGGGGCCGGTCCTGAGCCTGGTCGAAGGGGGCAGTACGCCGTGCGCTCCACCGCTTCAGGAGGCTGGACCCTGGGGCGCATCCCTGTATGCTGCTGTCTGTGAAGGCAGGTCGGAGCGGGTATCGGCGCTCCACCGCCCCTAGGCTATTCGGCACTTTGCTTCTGGCAACCCCTCCAACGCCACCCATGGACCCAAAATCATTCGTCTACTCCGCCGCGCTGCTGCTCGTGGTCGCCTCGGTTGCCGTGGCGGTATCCCGCCGATTAGGTCTGGGGTCCATCCTGGGGCTACTGGTGGCGGGGGTCCTCCTCGGTCCGTACACGCCGGGGCCCGTCCTCACCACCCAGGTGGAGGACGTGCGCCATTTCACTGAGCTCGGGGTGGTGCTGTTGTTGTTCGTCATCGGGCTGGAGGTGCATCCGCAGCAGTTGTGGTCGATGCGCCGAACGCTCTTCGGGCTGGGCTCCCTGCAGATACTGCTCTCGGGGCTACTGGTCGCGGCCTACTTCAAGCTGTTTGTGCCGGAATGGTCGATTGCCCTGCTAATGGGTTTCAGCCTTGCGCTCTCCTCAACCGCCTTCGTCGTGCAGATCCTCAGGGAGCAGGGGGAGATGGGCAGCCGTCAGGGCCAGACCGCGTTCGCGATCCTGCTGATGCAGGACCTTGCGGTGGTCCCGCTGCTCGCGCTGGTGCCGATCCTAGCCGAGCGGGGCCCGCTCCCGAAGGAGCTGCCGCTTTGGGAGCAGATCGCGACGGTGATGGTCATGGTGGCCCTGGTGGTGCTTGCGGGTCGTTACCTGGTTCCCTACGTCCTCGATCTCCTGGCGCGCCAGAACAATCGCGAGGCGTTTCTTCTCGGTGCGCTGGCCGCGGTGTTCATTGCCGCCTGGGCCATGGATCATGCCGGAATGTCCATGGCGTTGGGCGCCTTTCTCATGGGCATGATGCTCTCGAGCTCCCGTTACAGCGCGCAGATCGAGGCCAGCGTGGAGCCCCACAAGGGGCTACTGATGAGCCTGTTTTTCGTCACTGTCGGCATGTCGGTCGATCTGAGCGCGCTTGCCCTCAACCCCTGGCAGTTTGGCCTGCACGTGCTCGCGCTCATCTTCATCAAGGTGGTGGTGGTGTTTGGGCTGTGTCTGTTGTTCGGCACCGGTCAAAGCACCGCCTGGCGGGTCGCCTTCCTGTTGTCGCAGGGTGGCGAGTTCGGGTTTGTGCTGTTTGGCTCCGCCAAGGCCCTGGGGATCATCGATGACCGCCTGTTCGTGACGATGGTAGCGGTCATCTCGCTCAGCATGCTCTTCACCCCCGTGCTGGCGAAGCTCGGGAACTGGCTCGCGCTCCGAGTTGCGGAGCCGCCCTCCGGCGTGCCTGAGCGCTTGCGCTACGGGGCGGAGGGGGCCGCCGAGGCTGCGCCTGCCCGCGTGGTGATTGGGGGTTACGGTCGGGTGGGTCACACGGTGGGTACCATCCTCGCCAGTCGCGGTATCGCCTACGTGGCGTTCGACGCCGATGCGGGGCTGGTGGCCAGGTGGCGCACCGAGGGCCATCCGGTGTACTACGGCGATATCAGCGATCCGCAGATCCTGGGGACCGCGCCTCTGCGCGAGGCCGACCTGGTAGTGCTCACTATCGACAGCCGGCAAGCTGCGCTGCGCGCCGCCACGCTGATCCGTTCCCGGCTACCGCAGGCCATTATCGTTGCCCGGGCCCGGGACCTGGTCACCTGCGACGCCCTGATGCGGGCAGGGGTAACCAAGGCATTTCCCGAGGCGCTGGAGGCAAGCCTGCGCCTGGCGGCGGAGAGCCTGGAGGCGCTGGGCCTTTCCACCGACGAGACCGATGGGCTCCTGCGTGGTGTGCGACGGTCCGATTACGCGCTGGTGCGCGCCGGTCCCGAGGCAGGGCCGGAGGCGTGAAGGAGCAGGGGCCGGTGGATTAGCCTGGGCTCGCCCAGTCCACCATGCCCGTGTAGGCGGTGATCAGCACCAGGATGCCGAAGGCGATCCGGTACCAGGCGAAGAGGCTGAAATCGTGGTGGCTGATGTAGCGCAGTAGCCCGCGCACCGCCAGGAAGGCGCAGACGAAAGAGGCCAGCCCGCCCACCGCAAACAGCGGGATGTCATCGATGCTCAGCAGCTCGCGGTGCTTGTAGACGTCGTAGAAGGTGGCCGCGAACATGGTGGGGATGGCGAGGAAGAACGAGAACTCGGTCGCCGTGCGCCGCTCCAGGCCAAAAAACAGCCCGCCAATAATGGTGGCCCCAGCCCGTGAGGTGCCCGGGATCAGGGCCAGGGCTTGGGCGCAACCCACCTTGAGTGCGTCCTTCCAGGTCATCTCCTCCACGCTGAACACCCGCACCTGGTGCTGGCGCCGCTCCGCCCAGAGGATCAGCAGCCCGCCGACGATGAAGGCGGTGGCCACCGTGATGGGATTGAACAGATAGGCCTTGATCGCCTTCGAGAACAGGAGCCCCAAGACCGCCGCCGGCATAAAGGCGACGAGGAGGTTGAGGACGAAGCGCTGGGCGCTCGGCTCCCGCAGCAATCCGCCCAACACCTGAGCGATCTTCGCCCGGTATTCCCACACCACCGCCAGGATGGCGGCGAGCTGGATGGCGATCTCGAACACCTTGGCCCGCTCGTCGGTGAAGCCGAGAAGGTCTCCGGCGACGATCAGGTGCCCGGTGCTGGAGACGGGGAGGAACTCGGTCAGTCCCTCGACGATGCCGAGGATCAAGGCCTTGAGCAGCAAAAGGTAATCCATGGGGATGCCTAGGGGGCGAAAAGGGCGCGATTATACCCGGGCGAGCGGGCACCAGGGGGGTGGGTCCGCTTGCCTGACGGGGCAGGGACGGCGTCCCAGACCCTCCGTCCCTCTCGTCCGGTGTGTGTGCCCGCGCGAGCAGATCGGCACAGTCCCGACAGTCTCGACGTACCCACAGAGTCGCAGACGACACAGGCCGCCAGCCGGAAGCTGGCGGCCTGTGTCGGAAAACGCGCTACAGCGCTTAGGCGGCTTTCTTGGCGGCCTTGGCGATGCTCGCCTCGACCACCTTGCGCATGTCCTCGGCGGCTGCCTGATTCAGCTCGGTGACGGCCTTGGCCTCGGCGATGTAGTCATTGACGGCATTGCGGGCCGCTTCGCCCTGGTGAGCCAGGTATTCCTTGACCTGCTCGGCGTCCTTGAGGGAGAGCACTTCGCGCCAGCCCGTCATCACCAGCTCCGACTGCTTGCGCAGCAGGGAAAAGTTGAGCTCGACCAGCTTCTCGGTGTAGCCGAGGGCGATTTTGTTGAGCTCGACCATGGGGGCAACGATTTCTTCGAGCGAGGGAACGGTCTGCTTGAGGTTCATGGCTATCTCTCCGGTTTGGGTTGGGAACGACTGTATGTTGCGGTGCAGCATAGCACCCCGATTTGTGC
>JAEHCY010000291.1 GCA_016880695.1 Chromatiaceae bacterium
GCCGTCGAATGCGAGGTCCAGGCGATACGCCCCACGGGCGAAATCAACGACCGGGAATGCCATTACTGCCTCGATTGCCAGGTTACCTACTGGAACGACCGCAAGTGTCCGCCGTTGGTTGAGAAACGGAAGAAGCGGGAGCTCCGGACGAAACTGCAGGGCATCGCACAGACGAACCATCCATCCCGCCCCCCTGAACAGCCGACCAGACACCCCCTAAGGTAGTTGTCAAGGGGGCGTTCTTGATCTGAGTCAAAGAAGCAACTGATCTGCCTCCGTAGCCTCTGAGTCGCTGCGACCCCTCAAACGTGCCGCCGCGAAGATTCAACCACCAAATAAGAGGCATTACCCATGAACCACGAGCCTAGAATGGCCGTTCGTCTGCTGGCCTGCTCGGCCCTTGCGCTGGCGATACAGAGCGCGATGGCCGCAGACCCGAGTGGCCATCCCGGAACCGGTAAGTCGGAGATGGCCTACCAAGGTGCCCCTGTAGCGGCCCAGCCGGCGGACGCCAAAGACCTGATCGGCGGCGACGGCCCGCCCATGACCACCGCCGAGTTCGATAAGGCCAAGCAGATCTTCTTCGAGCGCTGCGCCGGCTGCCACGGTGTGCTGCGCAAGGGCGCCACCGGCAAGCCGCTCACCACCGACATCACCCGTCAGCGCGGGACCGATTTCCGCAAGACCTTCATCAATTACGGCTCCCCCATGGGGATGCCGAACTGGGGTACCTCAGGCCAGTTGACCGATAAGGACATCGACATGATGGCCCGCTACCTCCAGCATGAGCCGCCCCAACCCCCTGAGTTCGGCATGAAGGAGATGAAGGCCACCTGGAAGGTGCTGGTGCCGGCCGCGGAGCGGCCCACCAAGCAGATGAACAAGCTCAACCTCTCGAACCTGTTCTCGGTGACCCTGCGCGATGCCGGCAAGATCGCCTTGATCGACGGCGACACCAAAGAGATCATCTCCACCATCGACACCGGCTACGCGGTGCACATCTCACGGGGCTCCGCCTCGGGTCGCTACCTCTACGTGATCGGACGGGACGCCCAGATCAACCTGATCGATCTATGGATGGCGGAGCCCAAGAACGTCGCAGTGATCAAGGTCGGACTGGAGGCACGCTCAGTCGAGACCTCCAAGTACAAGGGCTGGGAAGACAAGTACGCCATCGCCGGCACCTACTGGCCGCCCCAGTTCGTGATCATGAACGGCGATACCCTGGAGCCGCTGAAGATCGTCTCCACCCGGGGCATGACGGTGGACACCCAGGAGTACCATCCGGAGCCGCGGGTAGCGGCCATTGTCGCCTCCCACGAGCACCCGGAGTTCATCGTCAACGTCAAAGAAACCGGCAAGGTTGTCCTGGTGAACTACGAGGACCTCAACAGCCTCAAGCTCTCCGAAATCGGTGCCGCACCCTTTCTGCACGACGGCGGCTGGGACTCCACCCATCGCTATTTCATGACCGCCGCCAACAAATCCAACAAAATCGCCGTGGTTGACTCAAAGGAGGACAAGCTGACCGCGTTGGTGGAGGTAGGCAATATTCCGCACCCCGGTCGCGGCGCCAACTTCGTGGATCCGAAATTCGGCCCCGTGTGGGCCACCAGCCACCTGGGGGACGCGACGGTCCAATTGATCGGCACCGACCCCGAGAAGCACAAGGACAGCGCCTGGAAGGTGGTGCGCAAGCTGGAAGGATTGGGTGGGGGATCCCTCTTCATCAAGACCCATCCCAAGTCCAGGCATCTCTACGTGGACACCGCCCTGAATCCCGCGGAGGGCATCAGCCAGGCGATCGCGGTGTTCGACATCGACAAGCTGGATGCGGCCCCACAGAAGCTCGACGTCGCAGCGATGGCGGAATTGGGCGAGGGACCCAAGCGGGTGGTGCAGCCCGAATACAACAAGGCGGGGGATGAGGTCTGGTTCTCAGTGTGGAATGGCAAGGATCAGAAGTCCGCGCTGGTGGTGGTGGATGACAAGACCCTGAAGGTCAAGAAGGTGATCAAGGACGATCGCCTGATCACGCCAACGGGCAAGTTCAATCTCTACAATACGCAGCACGACGTTTATTAATGTAATGCCTCTGGGGGCGGGGTCTCCCCCGCCCTCCCCAAAGCCCACTCGGTAAGGCGTTCTGTCTTTTTCCCCCTCGCTTCTGCTTCGTCTAGCAGGGGCGATGGACCGCCCTAGGGTGGGCTACTGAAAATTGATCAGCAATGGGCTTCCTATGTCGAGAAAGCGCGGCAATACAGCGATGAAGATACCCTGTCTGCTGATAGCGATACTGGGCACCAACTCGCTTGCCGCAGGGGCAGCTGATCTGCCGGTTGGCGACTGCGGACATCCGGCGGCGCACACCGACCTCTCGGCCTGCGATCTGTCCCGCGCGAGCCTCGCTGGTGCGGACCTGCGCGGTGCCCGCTTCGCCGGGGCCAAGCTGGAAAACACCGACCTGCGCGGGGCGCAGCTCGAGGGCGCGGATTTCCAGAAGAGCAATGCCAAGTGGGCCAACTTTACCGGCGCGCAGATGAAGGGCACCGATCTGAGCGAGGCCGACCTCTTTCATGCCACCTTCGACGAGGCCGACCTCACCGACGCCCGCCTCGAAAAGGCCTTCCTCTTCGGCGCCAACCTCATCGACACCCGGGCCCCGGGCGCGGATTTCTCCGGTGCCAACCTCAAAGATATCCTGATGGAGGGCATCGATCTCTCGGGCGGCTCGCTGCGCGGATGCTACGCGCTTCGCGGCGTGCTCTCCGGGGCCAAGCTGGCCGGTACCGACCTCTCGGGCGCTAATCTCACCGGTGCCGCGGCCGAGAACGTCGATTTCTCCGGGGCTAAGCTGGTGGGCACCAAGCTGCTCGGTGCCACCCTGCGCTTCGCCGTGTTCGATGGTGCCGACATGACCGGCGCCGAGCTCGCCAACGCCGATGTCTGGAACGCCAACTTCTCCCAGGCCCATAACCAGCCGGCTTCCGTGCAGGAGGCACTCATCGAGCCCTTCTTGGCGCGCGAGCGGCGCTAAGGCGCCTTACAGCCCGCAGGCGTAGCGCGGGGCCATGGGGCTCCAACCGCAGTTTCTCGGGTTGCGGGCGTCAGCACGTAACCCGCCGTTCAGTGAAATGGGCCGCGACGGATCTGGCGTCACGAAAGGCGTCGCGAAAGGTCAATGTGCGGCGGACGGCAACTGACGCGTGTGCTTCCTGGCCGCTCAGTCGGGCATAACCGCCCTACTCCACTACGGTCACCACACCCTTCATCTTGTGGGATTCGTAGTGTGGTTCGCAGACGTAAGGAAAGGTTCCGACCTGATTGAACGTCTTTTCCCGAGTCTCCCCGGGGAAGAAATAGTCCGCTGCCGAATCACCGGGCTCCGGGAAGAGGACGCTGTGGAACTGGCGCTTTTCCTGATTCTCCCAACGCACCGTATCACCGACCTTGATGGTGATCTCTTCGGGCTCGAAACGGAAACCCTTGGCGACGACCACATGGGTTTCGCCCGCCACGGCTACGAAGGCACTGGTGAGGATGGTTAGCAACAGGCCCGCGGTGAGCCAGCGTTTGTATCCAAACATGACGTTTAACCTCCAATGGTGGGGCGTGTCATCATCGAGACGGCGGACAACCGGGAACCGCAGGGAGTCGTTGCCACAGATCACCAGGGTCTTACTGCTCTCAGAGTACCCGGTACAAAGAGGTTATCAGAAACCGGGCAAGGGGCTCGGGCGCGTGCGGGGTAACGAGCCGGACTGAACCCGAGGGAGCGGGGCCTGGGAGGTGAGCCCTCGCCCCCTCAGGGACAGCCGGCTACTGAGCGGTGGCGTTGACCTCTGCCTGCGGTTGGTCCAAGCCGAGCTTGTAGCCCAGGGAGACGTGGTGGAAGCGGGCGTTGGTGTAGTCATCGTGGATGGCAAAACCGAAGTTGTAGACCTTGCCCGGCTCGATGGAGACATCCCCCGGCTGAGTGGAGACGAGCTTGCGCTTGAGCACCACCGTCCACAGGCCGCCCTCCTCCTTGATGTGGCCTTGGAAACCCTGGCCTCCGCTCATGCTGCGCTGCTCGAGCACATGCCCGTCCTCAAGTGAACCACTTCCCCCATTGACGCGCAGCAGATCCATCGAGTGCCCGGCCTTGAGCTCGGCCTGGAGATCGTCGGGTGTCTTGAGCTTGTCCCAGCCACCGAGCTTGGCGCCACGGCGGCCCTTCTCTTCCACCTCGGTGCGCGACTCCTTGAGGTACTTGGTCACGCCCTTGGAGAGGTCGAGCGGTAGACCCGATGCGGCCGGATTCTCCGGGGGCTCGGCCATGGTGCGCAGGTCATGATGACAGGTGCCCCAACAACCGGCCTGGCTGGCGTAGGTGACATCATCGGTGGCCAGCATCACCGCCAGCTTGACTTGGTTGTCGGGATCCATCTTGCCGCCCTCGACAAAGGGCACGGGCACGTGCTCGCTGCCCTCCCACTGGAAGCGAAGATAGAGGTTCTCGGCATCGTGCGCGGCCTGCACCGTCACCGGAATCGCCGCCCGCTTGCCCACTGGCGGGGTGGGCTCGGCCTTCTCCCCAGTGACCATCTTCCGGCCCATGGCCGCGGTCTCTTTGTCATGACAGGTGAAACAACGATCCCCATCCATGAAGGGCCGAGCGCCACCGTGGAACTTGCCCACCAGGGTCCACTCCATGGAGGTCTGCCCTGGATAGAACAGGGTGATGAGACGTTCGGGCACGCCCTTCCAGTCCACGCCAAATCCCCGCGTGGACGCTGCAGCCGCAGCACCCGGGGTGGCGGCGGGCTGAGCGGTGGTGGTAGCTGCGGCCGCGCCCGCCGGCTTCGCCTGTTGAGCGGCCAGGGCCTTGGCGACGGCCTCATCGATGCGCTTCTGCTCGGCTTCTTTCGCGGCCTGCTTGGCCTCGCGCTCGCGGCGGGTCTCCTCCTGACGTTTGGCCTCTGCCTGGGCCTCCGCTGCCTCGACCCGCACAAGCCCTTCCTTGAAGGAATCCGGGACCGGCTGGGCAAGCGCCGGGTTCGGCGCGGCGAGCTGCTCCAGCTCTTCTTCGCTCAAGCGGTCGTGGACCTTGCTGTGGGCAATGCCTTTGTGACAGTCGATGCAGGTGCCGCCCTTTTCCATGGCATTGAGGTGCTGCTGGCGTGCCCGGGGCTTCTGCCGCTCGGGATTCATGGTGCTCCAGTCGTGGCAGTTGCGGCACTCCCGCGAATCCGTTCGCTTCATGGCATCCCAGACCCTTTTGGCCATCTCCAGGCGGTGCTCGTTGAACTTCTCGGGGGTATCCACCGTGCCCATTAGCTTGTGCCAAACCTCATTACTGGCCTGGATCTTGCGCTTCATCTTATGGATCCAGGGGCGAGGCACGTGGCAGTCGGGACAGGTGGCGGGCACACCGCTACGGTTGGCATCGTGCACCGTACCGGTGTATTCGGCAAAGACGTTCTCCTTCATCTCATGGCAGGAGATGCAGAAGGGTTCGGTGTTCGTCGCCTCCATGGCCCAGTTGAATCCACCCCAGATGAGCACGCCGATCACCATGAAGGCAACCGCGCCCCCGAGCGTTGCACCGAACAGGACCTTGCGCGAGAGCAACCCCCGATAGAATGACTGCTGTTGCATCCCCCTACCCCTTCGTTGAGCGCAGAACCCCAACAATGAAAAGGGCGGGCCTGAGGAAGCTTCCCCGTGCCCGCCCTTGGTTCGTCACCGATCAGTAAACGTCGTGTTGGGTATTATGGACGTTGAACTTGCCGGTAGGTGTGATCAGCTTGGGATCCTTGAGCACGGTCTTCACCTTGCGGGTTTTGTCATCCATGATCACGATCGCGGAGGGCTCGGTCTTACCCGCCCAGAGCGAGAACCAGACCTCGTCACCCTTGGCGTTGTATTCGCCGTGCACCACACGCTTCACCGCCTTACCCGCGGGCAGATCGGCAAGCTTGGCGATGTTGATGACCTCCGCCGGCTTCTCGGGGTTGTTGAGATCGAAAACCGACACGGACTCGGCAACCTCCGTTTCCGGGTTGAGCGGGGCATCCACCCAGAGGTTCTTGGAAGCGGGATGGGTCTTGACGAACAGGGAGCCAGAGCCGTGATTGGTCAGCTCTTCCACCACCTTCCAGGCGTGCTGCGGATGCTTCTCGGGATCGGTGCCGATCAGGGTGACCACGTCCGAGCCCAGGTGCGAGGTGGCCCACACCGGACCGTACTTGGGATGGACAAAGTTGGCACCACGGCCCGGATGGGGCTTGGGCTTGGTGTCAACGATCGCCGCCAGCTTGCCTTCCTTGGTGTCGACCACAGCCACCTGGTTGGAGGCGTTGGCCGCCACCAGGAAGTAGCGCTTGCTGGCATCCCAACCGCCGTCATGCAGGAACTTGGAGGACTCGATGGTGACCTCCTTGAGGTTCTTGATGTCGGAGTAGTCCACCAGCTTGATCTGGCCGGTTTCCTTGACGTTCACCACCCACTCGGGCTTGTGGGGCGAGGAGACGATGGAGGCGACGCGGGCCTCGGGATGGTACTCACCATCCACCGTGAATCCGCGAGTGGAGACGATCTTCAGCGGCTTGAGGGTGTCGCCTTCCATAATCACATACTGGGGCGGCCAGTAGGTGCCGACGATCGCATACTTATCCTCGTAGCCCGCGAACTTGGAGGTATCCACGGAGCGGGCGTCGATGCCCGACTTCAGCGTGGCTACCACCTCCGGCTTGGCCATCCACAGATCGATCAGCGACAGCAGCCCGTCGCGGCCGATGACGTAGATGTAGCGCCCCGACGCCGACATGCGGGAGATATGAACGGCATAGCCGGTCTTGACGATGTTGACGATCTCTTTGGTGTCGCCATCGATGAGGGCCACCTCACCGGAATCACGCAGGGTCACCGACATGAAGTTGTCGAGGTTGCGCTTGGTCTCAGGGGCCTTGGGACGCTTGTCCGGCGGCACGATGACCTTCCAGCTTGCCAGCATGTCCTTCATGCCCCACTCAGGCGGGGCCGGGGGTTCCATTTGGATGTAGGTGGAGATGTTCTTGATCTCCTCCTTGGTCAGGATGTCGTTGAAGTTGACCATGCCCCCTTCGGTGCCGAGGCCGATGATCTTCTCCAGGCGCTCCTGGCCCAGCTTGAGGGTACCGCCCTCCTCGACAGTGCCGTCTGCCTTCTTCTTAGACCATTTCGGCTCCAGGTTCTTGCCGGTCGCCCCCTTGCGCAGCACGCCATGGCAGCCGGCACAACGCTCGAAGTAGATGGCCTTGGACTTCTCGTAATCCTGTGGGCTCAGGGTGGGGTCCGCCGCAGTGGCTGCGACGCTGATACTGCCCAGTACGACGCCGATGGCGGCGGCGAGCAGGCTCGCGCGACTGGTACGGAGTGTAGCGGTTGGGGTGCGTTTCGACATCTAAGTTCTCCTCCCGGTTAAAAGCTGTGCGCCGATGATTAAGCGATGGTTGCCACGCCCACGCCTTGACCAAAGTCAAGTGCCAAACCCCCAGAAACTTTTACGCTCGCAAAGGTTCGGGTACCCTCTATCGGGCACGGACCCCAGCGCCCTGCCAGGGACGCTGCCTAAGCCCCATCCGGCGTGAGAGGAAGCCACCGCCACACCCCGGGAGATGTCGATCAACCCCAGTTCGTAAGGACCCGCCACCATGCGCAAGAGTCTCCAGTCGTTCGGCCTTTCGCTGTTTGTCGTCCTGGCTTTTCTGACGATTGCGATCGGGTTTTTGTTCGGCATCGACAACCCCATTCCCTGGATTATGATCGCGGTGCTGATCGCGTTGCCCTACATTCACAAAAAGCTGTTGTCGCGTGAGTTCGTGCAATGGGATGACAAGCTGAGCGTTGGCATCGGGGTGATCGACGAGGATCACAAGAAGCTGCTCGGTCTGATCAACAACCTGCAAACGGCGGCGCACTATCACACCGGCGAGGCGTTCGAGCGCCAGGCGCTCGATGAGCTCGTGAACTACACCAAGTTCCATTTTCAGCGCGAGGAGGACCTGATGCAGGCCAACGGCTATGCGGACTTCCCCAGCCACAAGCAGCAGCACGAGGCGATGATCCTCGAGGTGGGCAAGATGCTTGATGCCTACGAGACCGACCGGGCGCACACCATAGAAAGGCTGTGCCAGTTCCTAAAAAAATGGCTCATCAACCATATCGCCGGTACCGATCAGGCCTATGCACCCTACCTGCATGAAAAGGGCGTCCATTAGACAGGGTTTCTGAGGCGTGCTAACGGAATCTCCTGACAACCGGCTGATTTTGTAGCGTTGGCTTTTCCCCGAGTCTGTTAGTAACCGAGACAGTGCCCTGGCCAGCCCCCCATCGGCATCCGTCGCAAAGCCACACAATGACCGCCGCCGGTGCTGCAGCCCGGAGCACAGGTTGAGGACGGGGGCGCATTCGTTTGCGCTTCGTTGCCGACCACCAGACCCTCACAAACTACTAGAGGTTTCCAGCATGTTGGGTTTCAGAGCCGCCGAGTCCTACAAAAGCGAGCACTGCCTGTTGAAGAACGTGGGTGTTGCCTCCTTCAACAAGCAGCATCTGCGCCTTGCCAGTTACGCCGTTGAGTTCAGCCAGATTGTCGAGCAGCTCGCTGAGCGGGAGCCCAAGCCGGAAGATTGGAAACATATCGACGCCGTATTCAGCCGTATCTCCCTGTTCGTCGCCACCCACTTCCGCGAGGAGGAGGCGATGATGGAGTCCCAGGGTTATCCAGGGTACCCCGGCCACAAGAAGCAGCATGATCGATTCGTCGATCAACTGTCGGATGTCCGTTCCCAGATCAATAACCGAAACATCAATTTCAAAGGCAAACTGAGCACGCTCTTGTGGGACTGGCTGTACAAGCACATCAACGAGGTGGACTATCAGTACGGGGAGTTCTTCCGCGAGAAAGGGATCAGTTAGCGCACCCCATTGCCGCATGCACCGAAGTTCCAATAGGGTCGGCGCAGGTTTTCCCGGCCGGAGAGAACCCTGCGGCCATCTCTGGTCGCAAGCATGAACTGTTGCCATCTTCCCTCGTTTGACGCCGCTCGTCGGGTCCAGAGAGGCTCCCGGTGGTCGCTCGCGCTGGGGCAGCCCGCAGTGGCAGCCCGCCCGCCCGGACACACCAAGACTCGCCATTTTCCCTGGTATTGCTTGCCGTTACTGCTACTATGGGCCCCCATGACGTTGGCAGAGCCGCCTGTTTCCCAGGACGCCGTCGGGACATCACTGGCGCAATCACCAAGCCCACCCAGCAAACCCGCACCTGCCGCGTTGGCTACGGCATCGCCGAAGAGTCAGACCAGTCCGGTTACCGGTGCTGACGCGAACCAGCCACCACCCGATCCCAATCAGCGATCGCTGGTGATGTTCTTTGCCATCGGCGCGGTCATCAACCTGCTCATGATCTCGGTGCTCGGGGTCTGGGCGTATCGGCAGTTGCGAAAGCGGAAGAAACCGAGGTAGCCGTGGCAGACATCAAGCGCTTCTTTCCGATGGGTACAGCCGCGATCTTCCTTGTGTGGCTAGTGCTCGTGGGGGCCGCGTTCCTTTGGTGGCACGCTTCGGTGAAATCTTTGTCCCCTGAGCTCAAGGCGGTGATGCGCTTGGAACCCCGGACATTGCAGCCCTTCGCCCTGGTCGACCAGCAGGAGCGCCCCTTTTCCGAGGCGCAACTGAAGGATAAATGGACGTTCCTTTTTTTCGGTTACACCTATTGCCCCGATATCTGTCCGACCACCCTGGTGCTCTTGAAGCAAACGATGGAACTGTTGCAGCAGCACGAGGCGGACGCACGCAATGTGCAGGTTGTCTTCGTCTCGGTGGATCCCGAGCGTGATACGCCGGAGGTGATGCGGCGTTACCTGGACTACTTCGACAAGCGCTTCATCGGGGCCACCGGGCGAACGAGTCAGATCGACGCCTTGGCGTCGCAGGTGGGGGCTGGGTATCGCAAGGAGCCCCCCGAAGGCTCCGGGCAGTATCTGATCAGCCACAGCGCATCCATATTCCTGATCAACCCGCTCGGCCAACTGGTGGCCGCCTTTTCTCCGCCCCTGTACGCGGACACGATTGCCAACCTATTCCAGGAGCTGCGTAGTTTTTACTAGAAACTACTCTAGATTCCCGGCAGGTACTTGGTTTCCGCAGCCCTATAATCGACCCCGAGGTTCCACGTATGGATGTAATCGGTGTTCTTCCCCCGCTACAGGCCATCCTCAATTCCGTCGCGGCCTGCCTCATGATCGGGGCCTATTTTTTCATTCGCCGGCACAACCCCAATGCCCATCGCGTGCTCATGCTGGGGGCCCTGCTCACATCCGTGATCTTTCTTGTCTCCTATTTCATCTATCACCAGCAGGTGGGCTATGTTCCGTTCACCGGGCAGGGAATCATCCGGCCGGTCTATTTCACGATCCTGGTGACCCATATCCTGACCGCAGCGATAATCGTGCCCCTGGTTCTGGTAACACTCTTCTCCGCC
>JAEHCY010000292.1 GCA_016880695.1 Chromatiaceae bacterium
GGGGTTCATCGAGGCGTTTCGCGCGGCACTCGCGGATCGTTCCGCCGACCACTCGCTCCTGGCCGAGGTGCTCACCTTGCCATCGGAGTCCTACCTCGCTGAGCAGAGGGAGCCGGTAGACGTGGAGGGGATCCACCGGTCGCGAGAGGGCCTCAAGACGCACATCGCCCGGGCCCTGCGCGCCGAGCTGCTCGCGACCTACCTGGGCAACACCGAAACCCGGGGCTTTGAGATCACCCCGGAGGCGATCGCCCGGCGCCGCCTGAAGAACCTCTGCCTCGGCTATCTGATGCAGCTCGGCGACCCCGAGGTGACTGCGCTTTGCCTGGGCCAGTTCCAGGCGGCCTCGAACATGACCGACGTGGTGGCGGCGCTCGCATTTTTGGCTGACCATCCCGGCCCGCAAGGGGACGAGGCGCTCGGCGTTTTCTACCAACGCTGGCGCTCGGACACCCTGGTTCTCGACAAGTGGTTCAGCATCCAGGCCACCTCCAAACGCCCCGATACCCTGGAGCGGGTGACCGGACTGCTCGGGCATCCCGCCTTCTCCCTGCGCAATCCCAACAAGGTCTACAGCCTGATCGGCGCCTTCTCCGGCAGCAACCCGGTGCGCTTCCACGACCCCTCGGGGAGGGGCTATCGGTTTCTGGCGGACCGGGTGCTGGAGCTCGACCCCCTCAACTCCCAGATCGCGGCGCGGCTGCTGCGCCGGCTCGCCCCCTGGCGGCGCTACGATAGCCACCGCCAGGATCTGATGCGCGCCGAGCTGGAGCGGGTACTCAGTCGCGAGGCCCTGTCGAAGGATAGCTACGAGGTTGCCTCCCGTAGCCTTGCATCCTGACCCCGAGCAGTAACGCGAAATCCCGGGGGACGGCGTATGCGCACCGCCCCGAATGTTCGGACGTTGGGCGGTCGCGAATCGTCGGCCGGGCGTAACTACTCAGGTAGGGAAAAGCACTTTATTCCTAGTGTTATAAATTGTTGTTAAGGTGGATAATGCGGTTCATGGAAGCGCTGCCCAACCTTGAGCGACTCAGCGTTGCTGAGAAAGACGACCTGATCCGTGTGCTGTACGCGCAAGTGGCCCTGCTGACGGCGAAGGTTGCGGAACTTGAAGGTCGCCTGGCGCTGAACAGCCAGAACTCCAGCAAGCCGCCGTCCTCGGACGGTTTGGGCCGGCCCAAACCGAAGTCGCAGCGGCACAAGGCGATGAAGTCGACGGGCGGTCAAAAAGGGCACCGGGGCCATACGCTGAAGCAGGTGGCGCAACCGGATCACATTGAGCCGCACCCGCCGGCGAGCCATTGTGATGCCTGCCATCGGCCGCTGAGCGATGCGCTGGTGGTTGAAACGCGCCAGGTGTTTGACATTCCCCCCCTGCGCCATGAGGTGACCGAGCACCAACGGCTTGAAGTGCGTTGCACTTGCGGTAAGGTGCATCGAGGCGAGTTCCCTGCCGAGGTTGCGGCGCCGGTCCAGTACGGGCCGCGGATCAAGGCGGCCGTGGTTCATCTGACGCACCACCACATGCTGCCGGTGGCGCGTACCGGCGCCCTGACGGGCGATCTGTTCGGCTTGCCGCTGTCCGATGCCACGGTACTGGCGATCCACGCGCAAGCCGCAGCGCTGATCGCGCCGAGGGTGGCCGCCATGGGCGATGCCCTGAAAGCCGTGCCCGTTGCCCACGCCGATGAAACCGGAATGCGCGTAGCCGGCAAACTCTTCTGGCTGCATGTCCTCGCCACCCGCTCGATGACCTGGATCGGCAGTCACATCAACCGGGGCAAGAAGGCCTTTGATGCCTTCGGGATTCTGGCCGTGTTTGCTGGCACGTTGGTTCACGATGGCTGGAAACCTTATCGCGATCTGGCCTGCACCCATGCGCTGTGCAACGCCCATCACCTGCGCGAACTGACCTATGTCTTCGAGGAAATGAAGCAGGCCTGGGCCAAGCGTCTGATGGATCTGCTGGTGGGCGCCTGCCACGAAGTCGCGGGCGCTGGCGCAGCGCTGCCCGCTGAGCGCAGCGCACACTACCGCTCCGCCTACGAGGCCATTCTTGCCGAGGGCGCCGCCGTCAATCCGCGCGCTGCGCCCTCCGGCAAGCGCGGCCGCACCAAGCAAAACAAGGCGCTCAATCTCATCGACCGATTGCGAACTCATGTCGACGATGTCTGGCGTTTCATGGCCGATCACAACGTTCCCTTCTCCAACAATACCGCCGAACAGGACGTGCGTATGCCCAAGGTCAAGCAGAAGATCTCCGGCGGGTTCCGCACCCCGGCTGGCCTCGAAACCTTCTGCACC
>JAEHCY010000293.1 GCA_016880695.1 Chromatiaceae bacterium
AGCCATGGCACTGCTCACGACCACTAGGGTCAGGCACTACTTTGGCGGCCTGTGCGCGGTCTCCGACTTCAATCTCGAGCTGCGCTCGGGCGAGCTGGTGGGTATCATCGGCCCCAACGGGGCAGGCAAGACCACCGTATTCAACCTGATCACCGGGGTCTATCAGGCCAGCGAAGGCAGCATCCGGCTGCGCGACGTGGAGTTGGTCGGCAAAACACCGCATCAGATCACCGCGCTGCGGGTGGGCCGTACCTTCCAGAACATTCGCTTGTTCCGCGATCTGACGGTGCTGGATAACGTGCGCATCGCCCATTACGCCCAGGTCCGCTACAGCCCGCTGGAGGCACTGCTGCACCTCGGCCGCTACCCCCGCGAAGAGCAGCGCGTCATCGAGAACTCCCGCCGGTTGCTGAGCATCTTCAAGCTGGAGCATCTGGTCGGCGAGATCGCCAAGAATCTGCCCTACGGCCTACAGCGGCGGTTGGAGATCGCCCGGGCCCTGGCCATCGACCCAGAACTGCTGCTCCTCGACGAACCGGCGGCGGGAATGAACCCCAACGAGATCGATCAATTGATGGCGTTCATCCAGTGGATCCGCCGGGAGTTCAAGCTCACCATCCTGCTGATCGAGCACCAGATGAAGCTGGTAATGGGTATCTGCGAACGGATCAAGGTGCTGGATTTTGGCGAAACCCTGGCTGAAGGGCCGCCGGAGGCGATTCAGAAGAACCCCAAGGTGTTGGAGGCTTACCTGGGCGAGGGGGCGGTTGGATGAGCGACGCCACCGGTGCCGGAGCGAACGTCCAGCTTGAGGTGCGCGACCTCGAGGTGCATTACGACGGTATTCGGGCCCTGCATGGGGTTTCCTTCAGTGTGCTCAAGGGTCAGATCGTCACCCTGATCGGCGCCAACGGAGCCGGCAAGACCTCAATTCTCCGGGCAGTGTCGGGCCTGTTGCCTTACAGCGGTACCGTTTGGTTCGAGGGACAGAACCTAAAGCGCGTGCCGGCGCACCGGATTGTGGGGCTAGGGATCGCCCACGTGCCCGAGGGACGCGGGATCTTCGGCAATCTGACGGTGCTCGAGAACCTACGCCTGGCAACCTGGCAGCGGACGGACAAGGGCGAGATCGCGGCCGACTACGACCGGGTCTTCACCATCTTCCCGCGACTCAAGGAGCGCCAGCACCAGCCGGGTGGCACCCTCTCAGGCGGTGAGCAGCAAATGTTAGCGGTAGGGCGGGCGCTGATGAGCCGGGGCCGGCTATTGCTGCTCGACGAGCCGTCCATGGGATTGTCGCCGCGCCTGGTTCAGGAGATCTTCCGGGTGATCGAGGATATCAACCGCTCCGGAACCACCATTCTACTGGTGGAGCAGAACGCCAACATGGCCCTAAGGATCGCATCCCGTGCCTATGTCCTGGAGACTGGCAGCGTCATCCTGTCCGGAACCGGCCGGGAGCTGCTGGGCAATCCCCGGGTCAAGGAGGCGTACCTGGGTGCTTAGCCCATCTTTGCCACCCCACCCCCGGCTAGGGCCCGCTTTTCCTCCCCTTTCAGTCTTAAGCCGTTGATTTCCTGTACCTGACCCACCTGAGCCCGAGACGTAGTGCCACGTTATTAGGTACGCCACTTGCGCTTCCAAGAAGGAGCGGGGGGGCATCCCTTGTACAGCCGTGGTTGGGCTGGGGTCACCATGGCCCAACAAGTACCCTCACTGTAAAGCTTCCCGCGTCAATCCGGACCCACCGCCAGGGGGCCAAAGCCCGGCCGGTGGCGGCCCCGGCGCGGGATCGGTGTACAATCCTCCCGAACCCGGGCGTACCGGGGCGGAGCCATAACAATTCAGCCAGGGGCCGCGGCGAGCCGCCTCGACCCGCCCCGGCAAACCACCAGCGAGAGGCAGCATGAGCAAGATCTTAGAGGTCACCCTACCGGATATCGGCGACTTTGCCGACGTGGACATCATCGAAGTGCTGGTCGCGCCCGGCGATCAGGTTGCGGCGGAGCAGTCGATCATCACTCTCGAGAGCGAGAAGGCCACCATGGAGATCCCCTCCCCCCAGGCGGGTACGGTGCGCAAGGTGAAGGTGAAGAAGGGGGATAAGATCTCCAAGGGCGGTGCGATCCTCAGCCTGGAGCTGGCCGAAGGCGCCTCGGCCACGGAGGCTCCGGCATTCATTGCTGCCCCTGATTCGGACGCGATGACCGGACCCGCGGACCTCACCGCCGAGGTGCTGGTGCTGGGCGCCGGACCCGGTGGCTACACCGCCGCCTTCCGCGCCGCCGATCTCGGCAAGCGGGTGGTGCTGGTGGAGCGCTATCCCACCCTGGGCGGCGTCTGTCTGAACGTGGGCTGCATTCCCTCCAAAGCGCTGCTGCACGCCGCCGAGGTGATCAACGAAGCGGCAGAGATGGCGCAGTTGGGCATCTCCTTCGGCAAGCCGGAGATCGACCTCGACCGGCTCCGCGCCGGCAAGGACAAGGTGGTGGGACGGCTTACCGGAGGGCTGGCGGGGCTTGCCAAGCAGCGCAGGATCCAGGTCATCCAGGGCACGGCCCGCTTCGAGAGCCCCAACCGCCTGGCGGTGAAGACTCCCGGGGGCCAGCGCTCGGTGGCCTTCGATCAGGCCATCATCGCCTGTGGGTCGACCCCGGTGAAGATCCCTGGCTTCCCCGACGACCCTCGCGTCATGGACTCCACCGATGCCCTGGCCTTGGCCGATATCCCGGCGCGTCTGCTGGTGATCGGCGGCGGTATCATCGGCCTGGAGATGGCCACCGTGTACCACGCCCTCGGCAGCCGCATCGACGTGGTGGAGCTGATGGACAACCTCATCCCCGGCTGCGACCCCGATCTGGTGCGACCCCTGCACAAGCGCATCGAGAAGCAGTACAACCGGATTCTGCTCGGCACCAAGGTCACCGAAATCAAGGCCCAGAAGAACGGGCTCAAGGTCAGCTTCGAGGGCAAGGCCGGCAACGACAACGCCGTCTACGACAAGGTGCTGGTGGCGGTGGG
>JAEHCY010000294.1 GCA_016880695.1 Chromatiaceae bacterium
CCCACCACGTGAAGGGTCACGAAGAGGATGTCGCCGCGGATGAACCGGATGTTCTCAACGAACGGGGCTTTCTGATGCTCGGTCCCCAGACGATCGAGACGCAGCACCGCCCCGTCCTTGAAAAATAGCTGCCGCAGCCGCCGAAGTCGTTCCCGAGGCTGGTAGCCCCCAGCCGGTTCCAGATGACAATCCGTCCATTCATTGTCACCCGGGGTGTAGACCACCGGCACTGGCTGGTCACGGAACAGATCGCCGATGCTGGCAAAGGCCTCGTCGCTGCAGGGGGCGGTTGAGCGCTTGATGTCCCCCACGTGGACCAGGAAATCCGGTGCCCGCTCGGTGCCCAGTTCGAGAAGCTCGCGGTACCGCGGAAGGGCGGCATCGAAGTAAGGAACATCGCCGGTGGCCAAGAACCGCACCCCTTGCGGCGACTCGGCGCCGGCGGAACAGGCGAAGAGGAGGGCCCAAAGCAGCGCCAGCCAACCCCCAGGTGTCAATCGCCTCCCCATCGCTACAGCATCTCCCCCCTATTGCTCGGGGCGTCACTCTAGGGCTCCGGGGCCCGATCCGCAACCGCCCGCGTTGAGGGGGCGGATTTAGCCTGGACAATGCGTCGCTCGTCGGCCAGTGCGAAGTTGGCCGGCGGGCACGAGCCAACGGCGACGCCGTGTTCAGCGCCACAAGCCCACCGCCCTGGGGTAGCGGCTGCGATTCGACGCCGCTCCCGGCTCAGAAGGGTAAGATGAACCCCCCAGTGCCACCTGCGACACCCGATTCCCATGCAGCACCCTCCCGACCCACAACCGCCAGCGGGTCTCCACCCTTGGGTCCAAGCCCTGGCCGATGCGGCGCTGAGCACCCAAGAACGGCGCGTGTTGGTGCTGTCGGGATCGCACTGCTGGGGGATGGCCTGTGCCGCGGAGGCTTTGGCCACCGCTCGCTTCAAGCCCCTGGTCTGGATCGGGTCGGGGGCCCCGGCGGGCCTGCGCGGCCTGGACCCTGGGCAGGCCCGGGGGCTCCTTGGCGGGGAGATCGCGTCCGCCGTGATCGATGCCTACAGCGGGTTCGACCCCGATGCCCTCGGGGCGGTGTCCGGCGCCATCCGCGGCGGCGGCCTCTTGGTGCTGCTGACCCCACCGCTGGGCATCTGGGCTGACTACCCGGACCCCCAGCACACCCGGATTGCGGTGCACCCGTTCCGCCCCGGCGAGGTGAGTGGTCGGTTCCTGCGTCGGATCGCCGGCACCCTTCAGGGGACCGCCGGGATACTGCTGGTAGAAGAGGGCCAACCCCTGCCATCCCTCGGCACGGTGCGCGTCATCCCCCCCCGCACCACGCCGACCGATCCGGACTGCCTCACCGAAGACCAGGCCCAGGCGGTCTCCGCGATCCTGCGGGTGGCCTGGGGTCAGGGCCGCCAGCCCCTGGTGATCACCTCCGACCGCGGCCGGGGTAAGTCGGCGGCACTCGGCATCGCCGCCGCCCGGCTCTTGGCGCGGTCACCGACACGGATCGTGCGGGTAACCGGGCCGAGCGCCGCCGCCACCGCGATCCTTCTCCAGCACGTGCAACGCCTGCTGCCCGGGGGTGAGTGTTCGGGGATGGGGATCAAGCAGGCTCCCGGGCGCATCGGGCACACTGCCCCCGACGCCCTGGTTCGCGACCACCCGAGCGCCGACCTGCTCCTGGTGGACGAGGCGGCAACGCTGCCCGCCGCCCTGCTCGAGCGTCTGCTCAGGGCCTACCCGCGGGTGGTCTTCGCCACCACCCAGCAGGGCTACGAGGGGACCGGCCGGGGTTTCGCGGTACGCTTCCGGGGCGTGCTCGACCGACTCACCCCGGAGTGGCAGGGATTGCACCTCACCACCCCGATCCGCTGGAGCCCAGGCGATCCCCTGGAGGCCTGGACCTATCGCGCGCTGCTGCTCGACGCAAGCCCCGCAAGCGACCGCGACCTGGTGGGGGCTGCCGCGGATACCCTGCGCTACCGGCGCCTGGAGCGGGACGCCCTGGCGGCCGACGAGGCCGCCCTGGGCGAGCTGTTCGGGCTTCTCGTCCTGGCCCACTATCGCACCTCGCCCACCGATCTGCGGCATCTGCTCGACGGGCCGAACCTCAGCGTCTACGCGGCCGAGGCGGAATGCCATCTGGCCGCCACCGCCCTGGTAGCGGACGAGGGGGGCTTCGATGAGGGGCTCGCCCGCGCGGTGCTGGCGGGTCGCCGCCGACCCCGCGGTCACCTGATTCCCCAGAGCCTGGCGGCCCACCTTGGACTCACTGAGGGCCCACAACTGCGCTGTGCCCGCATCGTGCGCATCGCGGTTCATCCAGCGCTGTGGCGGCGGGGCATCGGAGGGCGGTTACTCGCGCACATCAGCGAGCAGGCTAGGGCTCGGGGTGCCGACCTCTTGGGGGCCAGCTTCGGTGCCAGCGACGAACTGCTGCGCTTTTGGAAAGCGGTGGGCTGCCTGCCCGTCAGGTTTGGCATGACCCGGGACAAGGCCAGCGGACTACACTCCGCCCTGGTGCTTCGGCCCCTGTCGGAGGCAGGAGAGAAGCTCGTTGCGCGCGCCCGCGCCCGCTTCCTCGAGCACCTACCGCACCAGCTTGGCGACCCGCTGCGCGACCTGGAGCCCGAGATCGCCGGAGCGCTGATGGCCGGGAGCTCCTCGGCTCGGGTAGCCGATCTATCGGTTGAGGACTGGCTAGAAATCGCCGCCTGCGGGTTCGCCCACCGCGGCCTTGAGGATAGCCTGCTGCCGATCTGGCGGCTGGCCTGCCTTGCCCTGGCGAACGGCCGGGACCCAACGGTAATGACCGAGGGAGACCGCCGACTCCTGATCCTGCGGGTGATCCAGCGCTGGTCTTGGCGGGAGAGCGCCCAAGCGCTTGGGCTCACCGGCTCGGGCGCCGCGCGTGGGGCCCTGCAGGGCGCCCTGCGCAGACTGTTTCTCGGCTATGCGCCGGCCTCGGCGCGCGCCGAGGCCGCGCGCCTCGGATTGATCGAGGGGTCGGGTTGAACAGCACTTGCGCCCATCCGAGAGGCACTCACGCCTGCCGCAGCGGCCCGCTCCCGCGCCCGCCCCGGCTGGAGCTTGGCCTGCGGGACAGCCCCGCTAGGCCTTCTCGTCATGCAGTGCCTTGATGCCGAGCGCCTCCAGTGCGGCACCGGCAATCGCCCCGCCGATGATCCCGCCGATGGCGGCAAAGGGCATCTGCTCCAGAACGTGCTTGGTCACCTGCTCATAGGAAGGATCCACCACCCCGAGAATCGGACCGCCGAGAAGCCAGATGGCCGCGCCCGCGGTGCCCGAGAGGATGCCGCAGACGACCGCCTCCACCAGGGTTCTCGGCAGGCTGCGCTGAATGCCACGTACCAGGGCCCGCACCACTGCCACATAGAGCATGCCGTTGACGGCCACCAGGACGGCAACCGCCAGGCGTAGATCCAGGGCGTCACCCAGAAGCAGGTGGCCAACCGATACCAAAAGTCCGGCCGCCAGTCCGGTCAGCAAACCCACAACCGACTTGGCCGAAACACCCTGACTGAAATGCACGGGAAATTTGACGAAGATCCCGACCAGGGTGCCCGCCAGAACGGCCACCCCTACCACCCGCAGCAACCCCATCTGCCCCCCCACGCCCAGCATGTAGGCGGTGGCGCTGAAGATGCCGGTGACGGTGCCGATAATGGCGATCGGCATTGCACCGTAAAGGGCCGCACCCGCCGCACCGGCGAAGGCCGCGGCCGGGATATAGGCCCAGGTACCGAGTCCCATGAGGGAAAAAACCTCCATCAGGGCCGCGAACAGTGGTGCGTAGACCAGTCCCACCAGTCCCCACGCGATCCCCTGTAGAACGATCGAGCCCGTCCGTCCACTTGCCATTGATAGCTTCTCCCCGACTGTTACGCATCTACGCGGCCGGAGCCCAGCGGCTCCGCTTCGACCGGCCCCATCGGCTATAGGTTAAGGGCACTGAGGATCAGACCAAAATACCCTCCCCCACACGAGCCCAACCTCGGTCAACTTGGAACCTATCTCAGCCTCGCGGCCACCGCAAGCCCCCGCCATCAGCCTAGCCCGAATTTCTCACCGAGGGGTTGAAAAAGGGCCGCCATCTCGTGCATAAC
>JAEHCY010000037.1 GCA_016880695.1 Chromatiaceae bacterium
AACGGGCACATCGCCGAAATACTGTCGATAACGCTCGCGGGTCCGGCTCTTCCGATCGGGGCCTTGGGTTGACTCGAGGCGCATCCCTTCGGGGATCGCGAAGCCGCTGGCAGCCTGGCCGCCCAGCGCGATGAACCCCGTGGCGGCCGCGGCACCCCGGTCCGGGGCCTCGCCGGCGAGTGCCCCGCAGACAGCGATCGACAACAGAGCAGCAACGAAGAGGGGAAGGCGCTTCATCGATCGACACTCCCTGCGTGGTGGCGTGGCCCGCGACGGAGGGAGCGCTTCCCCGTGCCTACCGGACCGGGGTAACGTCCCATTTCCGCATTTTTTGCGATACTACCCCCCCCCCCGCTTTTCAAGCAAGCCTGACGCCGCCCGTGCCAACGCCCGAGGCTTCCAGGTCGGTTCGGGGCTGTCCGCACCGCCTCCAAGCCGCTCAACCACGGGGCACGCCTGAACAGGGACTCCGAAATAGATCAGCCTGTCCCTGGTGCCTCGAAACGTACCCAATGTTCGCGGTAGCAGGGTAGGTCGGACATGAGCGCAGCGTTGCCCGACATTACCCCATCGGGCCGACCCGATGAGCGGCAAAATCGCACCCGAAAAAGGGTAGCGGCAAGATCAGGCCCGGAAAAACGTCGGGCATCGGAATGCATGCCCGACCTACCCCTGGGCCACAAGAACGGAGTCTCGAACCCCTCCACCCAGTGCCTGTCCTTCTCCGTGCTCAGAACAGTCCGTCGAGCGGTCTTTGCTCGCCCGTGTCGCCCGTGTCGCCCTTCTCACCCCTCGCGCCCCTCGCGCCCCTGGCGGCCCTTGTCGGTGAGGGAGCATCGGCCGTCGGTAAGGGATCGGGCCCCAACAGCATGATCTCGTACTCCGCCGCTACCATTTCCATCATGGCCTCGGGATCGTCCGCGTGGGTGAGATTGCCGGTGCGCTTGTTGATCAGCGTGTGCACCATGCCCGGAGGCTCCTTGGGCAATGCCTCGGGCTCATTGGCAAGCGCCACCTTCATGAACTCCATCCACATCGTGAGCGCAGCGCTGCCGCCGGTCTCCTTGGCGCCGAGCGGGGAGTTGTCATCGAACCCCATCCAGGAGACGGTCACCAGGCTTTTCTGGAAGCCGCAGAACCAGGAGTCGCGGGAGTCGTTGGTGGTGCCGGTCTTGCCGGCAAGGTCAGCGCGGCCGAGCGCGCGGGCCCGGCGCCCGGTGCCCTCGCGGATGACATCGCTCATCAGGGATTGCATCTGATAGGCGATGCGGGGATCGATCACCTGCTCGGCCGCCGGGCGTCCCAGGGCGAACACACTGGCGGCGCTGGCGTCGGCTTCGGCGGTGGGGAAGAAGCAGTCGGCGCAGGCCACCGGTGAGGAGGCCTCGAGCAGGGTGGTACCCGCGGCGTCCTGCACCCGTTGGATCAGGTAGGGCGCGACGCCGTAGCCGCCGTTGGCGAAACGGGCGTAGGCCGCGGCCATCTGCAGGGGCGACGCGGCGGCGCTGCCGAGCACCAGCGACAGCCCGCGCGGCACCTGATCGGGGCTGAAGCCGAAGCGGGTCATGAACTTCACCGCATAATCGACACCGATGTGCCGCAGCAGGTCGACCGAGGCCAGGTTGCGGGACTGCACCAGGGCCTTGCGCAGCCGGATCGGCCCCAGGTACTTGCCGTCGAAGTTCTTGGGCCGCCAGAGCTTGCCTGGGCCATCGGGGAGCTCCAGCGGAGAATCCTCGAGCAGCGAGGCGGGTGTCCAGCCCTTTTCCAGGGCCGCCGCGTAGATGAACGGCTTGAAGCTGGAGCCGGGCTGGCGGCGTGCATCCACCGCGCGGTTGAACTGGCTGCGGTTGTAATCGTAGCCCCCCAGCAGGGCCTTTACCGATCCATCCGTGGGCACAAGGGCCACCAGCGCACCCTCCACCGCGGGCAACTGCGCGAGCCTCCAGGTACCGTCCGTGCCCTGCTGGAGCCGGATCAGATCGCCCACGGCGACCACATCGGCGATCCTGCGCGGGGCGCCGCCCAACCGGTTGGGGGCGCCCAGGTTGGGCCGGGCCCAGCGGATGCCCGCGAGCCCAAGCTCCGCCTCGCGCCCATCGCCCAGGTAGACGGTGGCCCGATCGGCCCGGATGCGCGTGACCAGGCCGGGCACCAGGTCGTCGATGGGCGGGTGATCCTCCAGCAGCTCATCGCGCTCCAGGCCACTCAGGCGCTCGACGCCCTTGACCTTGGCCTCGGCCCCGCGGTAGCCGTGGCGCTCGTCGTACTCGAACAGCGCCACCCGCAGCGCCTGGCGCGCGAGCCGTTGCAGGGGGGCGGTGATGGTGGTGGTCACCCGGTAGCCGTTGGTGTAGGCGCCCTCGCCGTAGCGCTCGAATAGATCACGCCGGACCAGCTCCGCCACATAGGGGGCTTCAAGCTCGATCCTGGGTCCGGTTAGTTGGGCGGTGTCGGGGGCCGCCATGGCCTCGCGGTAGGCCTCGTCCGTTACGTATCCCAGCGCCAGCATACGGCCGAGCACATAATCCCGCCGCGCCAGCGCCTTTTTCGGGCGGGAGACGGGGTTGTTCACCGAGGGGGCCTGGGGGACACCCGCCAGCATGGCCATCTGCGCCAAGCTGAGCGCCTGGACGTCCTTGTCGTAGTACACCCGAGCCGCCGCCGACACCCCGTAGGCCCGGTGGCCGAAGAAGATCTTGTTCTGGTAGAGCTCGAAAATCTGTTCCTTGTTGAACGAGGTCTCGATGCGGAACGCCAGAATCAGCTCCGTGAGCTTGCGTTTGAAGGTCTTCTCGGGGCTTAGGAAGAAGTTGCGCGCCACCTGCATGGTGATGGTGCTGCCGCCCTGGCGCGGCTCGCCGGTCTGGGCCAGACTGAGCGCCGCCCGCGCCAACCCCTGCACGTCCACCCCCGGATGCTCGAAGAAGCGGCTGTCCTCGGCGGCCAGGAAGGCCTTGACCAGGAGCGGGGGGGTATCGGCGAACTTGAGGGGTTCACGCCGCTCGGCACCGAACTCCCCCATCAACAGACCATCGGCGGTGTAGATCCGCAGCGGCTGCTGAAGCTGCGCGCCGGTCAACCGCTCCGCACTGGGAAGCCCCGGGGCCACCCAACCGTAGAGGCCAACCACCCCGAGAACAGCGAACAGGGCGCCGTTCGCGAGCAGGGCGAACGGCAGGGTGAGAAGGCGCAAGAACCCGCGCATGGAACCTATCGGCGGGGCTGGGGGATCAGCGGAAAACGGGGCTGTGATGGCACCGGATACCCGTCGCGACCCTGGGCACACCCCCGATGAGTCGCCCGCCGGGGCTGCTCCGTCCGCGGGCCGGGTGACGGATCGGCTCCATCCCCAAAGCCTACCCCCGAGCGCCTATTGCCTGCCAAGGGGGATCTCCTCCACCACCCGAAACTGGTCCCGGGGTGGCTCGCCGCGGGCGATCAGGCTGATCCGCTCGGCGAGAAAGTGGATCGGCTGCCAGCCCGCCTGCAACTGCTCGAGCACCTTCTCCATCCGTCCCCTCGCCTGCACCTGGCCCACACTGAGATGCGGCTCGAACCCGGCGGTAAAGTGGTTGAGGTCATCGCAGTCGGGCACCGCTCGAACAAGGGCGCGCTGGAGATCCACCAGCCCCTGCCTTGGCTGCGGCGCCAACCACAGGGTATGTCCCTGCTCGCGGTGGCGGAACCAACGAAGCTCGCCGAGCGTTACCTCGAAGGCCCTCACCGATTGGCAGGCCAGGCGCAGCGACTCCAGGTCCCGGGCCATGCGCGCGGGGGTGTGGAAGGGATAGACCAGGTTGATGTGCGGCATCCAGCGGTGGTATTGACGGTCGTAGCGTTCCCGGATCTTCTGGATCTGACCCCAGTGCTCGCGGGGTGGGATCAGAACAATGGCGGTGTGATGGGTCTTCTCCGGGCGGGAGGAAGCGCGGGGGGGCGTGGGGTGGCTCATCCCGCCAACTCCGCATCCAGGGGCAGGTAGAAGAACAGGAAACGGCCCTCGTCTACCCGAACCTCGAGGGGGGCACCCTGATTGAGGCCATAGTCCACATCGCCGGGGATAGCGCACTCCGCATGGCATTCGCTCGCGTGCTGGGGTGCCTCGAAGTTTCGATCCCGGTCGTACCAGGATAGGAGCCTGTGCCCGCCCAGCCGGCGGGAGACCTCGGCCGCCGCCAACCTCATCGCCTCGCGGTAGTCCCGCGGCGAGGGCGCCGGGCTGAGGCCAACCCGCACCACCCCGCTAGTG
>JAEHCY010000295.1 GCA_016880695.1 Chromatiaceae bacterium
GCTCGCCGCTGGCGGAGCCCCCGGTGGGGGTGCGGCGGATGAACCTCCCCTGACCCTACGTCAGGGGGAAACAGCAGCCAAGTAGATGCAAACAATATCAGGGCACTACATCACAATCCCCGGCGGGAGACCAAAAGAAAATCAGAGGGTTGTGTACCCATGGAGGCGAAAAAGGAACCGCCGGACGGTGAAAGGTGGCAAAGATGGGCCAAGCGGGCGACTTAGCCCACCTCGTCCACACCTACACCGAAAGAGCTCGACAAAGACCCTGGACGCCTCGAAGTGCGCCGCTACTGGACCAGCGAGGACCTGCGCAGGCTCCTCGATCCTGAGCCCTGGGTGGGGTTGCGCAGCATCGGCATGGTCGAGCGCAGGTGCGTCACCGGGGAGGCATCGAGCGTCGAGCGACGCTACTTCATCAACTCTATCCCTGCCGATGCCCCGCGCTTCGCCCAGGCCGTGCGCGGCGACTGGGGGGTGGAGAACCGCCTGCACTGGCGCCTCGACGTGATCTTCCGGGAGGACGCCATCGGCATCCGCAAAGGCAACGCCCCAGCCATTATGACGGCCATCCGCCACCTGTACCTCAACCCGCTTGAACAAGAGCCATCAAAGCTGCGCATGTCCCAGAAACGCCGCAAAGCCGCCTGGCACGACGACTACCGCGCTAAGGTCGTGTTCGGGTGACGATCTATGCGCGCTCGCCCTGTGATTTGCACACCGGTTCTGTACTCTGCGCTCGGCGGGGGAATACGCTATGCTTACAGCCCGTTGGGCGTGCCCGAGGGAGAGAGGGGAGGGGATGACAACGCAGATCAACGGCGTGAGGGGCCCGGCGAGAAAACCGAAAGTTTCGCCTTGGTGGTTTGGCCTGATCCTGTTGTGGCTAGGCCCGGCGAGCAGTGCGGCCCAAGACCCCTGTCTCAAGCTGGTGTTCAACCGCTATTGCCTCGGCGGCGACATCAACGCCCAGCTTGCCCAACAACCACCGCCCCTGTACCAGCAGCCCGACGGTGAGCTGTTGGCCGCGGTCTATCAGGAGGGGCGCGAGCGGATCTACGTGATGGCCTTCCGCGGCCGAATCTACAAGGTGGTACACGAGTACTACCCGGCCACTCAGCTCAAGTTCGACGACCTCTACAAGACCCTGCGCAGCAAGTACGGGGACGGCGAGGATCGTAGCCGCTTCCCGAGCTACGCCCGTTCGCCCGCGAGCAGACTGGGCGCGATCCGCCGCGGTGACGGCCGAGCCGCCCACCGCTGGGACCCCGCCGATGCGGCGTTTCACATGGAGTTGGCCTGGAATCGCGAGATGGGTTTGACCCTTTCTTACTTTGCCACCGAGCTGGCGGATCAGGTGAACCGCGTCCAGGATCAGGGCCTTTGATTGATCGCGGCAGAGTACATGAGGACGTCCTCCGCAGCCTGCCTATCATGGCATCCTGGTTTCGGCGGGTTTTATTTCTGTTCTGAAGTTTGTGCCTTTCGTCATGCCACGAGCCGCATGACTGCTGAGATCAAGGGTTTTCTTTGGGATTTGTCGGGATACTGGCAATCGATACCAAAACCCTCGCGCGCGAGGTGCTTGGCGAGGGATCTTCGCACATCCGCGAAGGCGAATTCGGTGGTGTTGTGCGCAGCGTAGCGGCGGATTGGAGCCTGTTTCAAGTGTTCGGCGTAGATCCAGGTGATGGTGGTTGCCGCCATGCAGAAATGCAGATGACTGACTACCGCATCGGGGTTGCGGGTCTGGGTGTGGGCGCTGCCGATCTCCTGCTTGATCTCGCGGA
>JAEHCY010000038.1 GCA_016880695.1 Chromatiaceae bacterium
ATTCGTAGGCATCGCCCAGGATGTCGTCGCCTTCGGCGCGGTTCCTGGAAAAGTCGAGGGCCGGACTCTCGAAGATGGCAATGAGGTTGGTGAGGCGGTCCACCATCTCCTTGCCACTGCCGAGCTTGGTGGCGTCATTAAAGTCCGGCATGTCGGACAGCTTGTTAGCGTTCGCCAGTGGGGCAATGATCTTCTTGTTGATCTGGTCCCCGATGTCGGGCTTGCCCTTGAGCGCGACCATGTCTTTGAAGCTCGCGCCCTTCGGGATCGTGACGGGCGGGGCGAAGTCGTCGTTGTTGCCGTACTTGTCGCTGATGTACTTGATGAACAGCATGAACAGGACGTAGTCCTTGTACTGGCTGGCATCCATGCCGCCGCGCAGCTCATCGCAGGAGGCCCAAAGGGAGGAATAGAGGTCGGATTTCTTAATAGCCATGGCGGCTGACTGGCGTTTTCCAGGTTAGGGTCTGCGTTCGACTTCCAGAGGCAAAGCCTGTTGCTCCTGGATCGCGATGCCGTTGCGCCCACAATAATCGCGGATCAGCACTTCCACCCTGTTGGCGATGGAGCGGCGCTCGCGCACCGCGGCGGGGCGGCTGGACATTCGCACCGGCGACACCCCCCGCGCGCGCCAGCGCCAGGCCTGTGAGCCGGGTGAAATCCTGGTGACCACACCCGAATCCCTGTTCCTACTGCTCGGCTCCCGGGCGGCCGAGAACCTCCGTTGGGTGAGCACGCTCATCGTCGATGAGGTCCACGCACTGGCCGCCCACCAAGCGGGGTGTGCACTTGGCGCTCACCCTGGCGCGGCTGAGCGAGATCACCCCCCAAGACCCCCACGCATCGGGCTCTACGCCACGGTGCGCCCCCCTGGAGGAGGCCGCCCGGTAAGCCTGGTGGATGCATCCACCCGGCCGGCGATCGACTTCAGCGTCAGTCTGACGGTACCGGAGCCGACAGCGGATCCGCCCGCCGAGCCAGCCGGATCAATTCCCGGGGCACTTTATACCCGCGAGGTGACTCCACGCCCCCGCCAAAGCACCTCTGGCCGGCCATCTACCCCCGGCTGATCGCGGAGATCCCTGAGATCCGCGCCCACCGCAACACACTCCGGTTCGTCAACTCCCGAGGGCTCTGCGAGCGGCTGACCCAGCAGCCGAACGAGCTGGCCGGAGAGGAGCTGGTTCGCGCCCACCACGGCAGAGTCTCCCACGAAAGGCGCACCGAGATCGAAGACATCCTCAAGCAGGGCAAGCTCCGGGGCATCGTCGCCACCAGCTCGATCGAGCTCGGTATTGACATAGGCAGCCTGGACCTGGTCATCCAGGTGGAATCCCCCGGCTCCGTAGCGCGGGGGCTGCAGCGGGTGGGTCGCGCGGGACACCAGGTGGGCAAGATCAGCCGCGGGATCAGCGTCCCCAAGTACCGCGGCGACCTGCTCGAGAGCGCGATCATCGCCCAGCGCATGGGCGCGGACGAGATCGAGGCCATCGGGGCACCGCGCAACTGCCTCGACGTGCTGGCGCAGCAGGTGGCCGCCCTCCGCTGCAACCGGCCGCGCGAGGTAGCGGCTGTGGAACGGCTGATACGGCGGGCCTATCCGTTCCGCGACCTGGGCCACGAGGCGTTCACCGCCGTGCTAGAGATGCTCGCCGGCAGCTATCCCTCCGAGCTGTTCGTAGCGGGGATCATGCCCACTACCCCGCTCGATTGGATCGCCGCGCTCTACGCACTGGCGCGACGGCTGCTGGAGGAGAACCGGGGTGCCCAGGGCCCCGGACAACGCGGCACCCCCAGACCAGGGCGGCAGGCATGTGGTCTACGACCGGAGCGGACAGCCCTGCCTAAACTGAAGTGCCCCCTGCCCGCCTCGGCCGCCATCCCCGATCCACCTACTGGTGCGAGGGTTGCCAGGCACCAATCCCGGACCCGGTCTGAGCTTGCCTCATCGCCGAACAGGGGCCGGTTAGCCTCAAACCGACAGCTACCCGCGGTCCTCCCCGAGATAGAGGTGCAG
>JAEHCY010000296.1 GCA_016880695.1 Chromatiaceae bacterium
CCGATCTGTTCCAGAAGAAGACCTGTTTCTCCTGCCACGGTAAGGACGCCAAGACCCCCATCCTGCCCGTCTACCCGAAACTGGCCGGTCAGAACGCGGACTATGCCTTCAACCAGATGAAGGATATCGCCTCGGGCGCCCGCAACAATGGCCAGACCGTCGCCATGAAGGGGGTCATGCACCTGGTCAACGAGGAGGAGATGCGGGCAATTGCCACCTGGCTCGCAACCCTCAAATAACCCCCGGGGGTGAGCGCGCGGATGGTTGACGGACGTCAAGGATTTCCCGCCCGCGCCCGCTATACTTCCATCACTGCCGAGCGCCTACCAGTCGTGCTCAGGTGCGCAGCGTCCCGGCGGCCCCCACTGGGCCGCCAACCCTTTAGAGCTTCGGAGGTTTGCGATGAATAGGTTTGTGTTAAAGGCGGCGGTCGCGGCGGTCACCGTCGTGCTGACCGGTACGGTCTATGCCTGGAACGAGGCCGGCGGCGAAAAAGACGAGGCCCTGCACCTGGTCGGAAACGCCGACAACGGGCGGGATGTCTACGAGGTCTGCTCCGCCTGTCATCTTCCCGAGGGCTGGGGTCTGCCGGATGGGACCTTCCCGCAACTGGCCGGCCAGCATCACAACGTGATCATCAAGCAGCTCGCCGACATCCGCGCCCTCAACCGCGACAACCCCACCATGTACCCCTTCGCCCTGCCCTCCCAGATCGGCGGTCCGCAGGCCTTGGCGGACGTGGTGGCCTATACCGCCAAGCTGCCGATGACCCCGGCCAACGGCGTGGGACCCGGCGACGACCTGAAGCACGGAGAACAGCTTTACAAGGACAACTGCGTGCGCTGCCACGGGGAAAACGGCGAGGGCAACAACGAGAAATTCTACCCTCGCATCCATGGCCAGCACTTCAATTACATTGTCCGTCAGTTCCGCGAGATCAAGTCCGGCGCCCGCAAGAACGCCAATCCGGACATGGTCAAGCAGGTCAAGGAATTCAGCGACAAAGACCTGATCGCGGTGTGCGACTATTCCTCGCGGATCAAGCCACCGGCGGAGATGCTGGCAAAGTCAGCCGATTGGAAGAACCCGGACTTCCAGTAATCTCGCTGCCGAAGACTCCAGACCGCGGCGGGGTCCCCCGCCGCGGTGCTCGATCCCAGGGTAACGCGGGTCGGCCGCGCCCCCGACCCGAAACACAGAGACACCGGCGAACGTACAGGGATTTGTCCACGACGCTTCGGCCCGACCCTCTCGCCCCTGCACGTGGCGTTTTGTTTCGACACCGATCGCCTCCTCCAACCCCATCATGCATCCCTCCCTGTCCGATAAGCGGTATCCCCGATGAATCCTCAAACGAAGGGGCACTCCTCCCTGATCGTTGGCCTGCTGACCCTGGTGGCCCTAGGCCTGCTCGCGGCCATGTTTTACTCACCCATCTGGTGGGTCTCCCTCACTGCGCCCAACTACCCACCCGAGGCCTTCCCCGACGGGGTCCGTATCCACTTCCACATGAATGGGGTATTCAACGGCTGCAAAAAGGTGGACAAAGCCGAGATCCGCGAGGTCGAGGCGCTCGACTGCGTGCATGAGATGGATACCATCAACCACTACGTCGGCATGTATCCCATCGCCGCGGGCGGGGTAATCGAACGCGCGTTCGCCCCCTTCCTGCTGAGCATGCTTGGGATCATGCTTCTGGGGTTCGCCACCAGGCAGCCGAAGGTCCGCGTCGGCGTCCTGGTGGTGGGGTTTGGCGCCATCGGCCTCTGGATGTACCTCACCTTTTACAGCGACCAGGGTTTCCGGTTTCAGAACGAGGGCTACGTGAAGGCGATGGTGACCGCCCTGGACCAGGAGGCCACCGCCGAGTCGGCCGAGAGCCTCTCCCCGGGGCAGGCCCTGCTCACCCGCCTCAAGGCGGAGATGGCCAAGAGTGAGGCAAAGGAGCGTGAGACCGCCGCGGTGAAAGGAGGAAGACCCGAGAAGGAGGCCCTGATCGACGGCATGCGCGCCACCTTCGACAAGGATCAGGCGCGGCGCGAGGCCGGGGAACGCATGGCATGGACCGGGACGGGTATGCAGGTGCTCTCCTGGCATTACGGCAAGACCCTGGGGCGCTATTTCAACAACCCCGAGCAAATCCGCCCCATGGTCAGCAAGATGACCCTGGCGGCGCATATCGTCTTCTGGGGCATTCTGGCGGCCATGGCGCTGCTGGTCTGGGGGGCGCGTCGCACCGGCGGCCTGTTCTACTGGTTGCTGGTGGTGGTACCCATTGCCCTGCCCCTGATCTTCGTCCTCGACTACTCCGCCTGGCTCTGGTGGTACGGCCACACCCTCAACGACATGGGTGCCTTTACGGTCAAGGCCTTCATGCCCACGGTGCTCGGCGACGGCAAGGTGGCCCAGTTCACCACCCACTCCTATCCCTCCATCGGTTTTGGGATCATGCTCGGGCTCTCGCTGGTGCTCGCCGTAGCCGCCCTGATCCGGCGCAAACAGATCAAACCCGGGGCCACCTGATCCGTCGCCCGGGATCGCAGCGCATGATGTCCCGATCCCTGGCGAGTAAGTTGGCAAGCGTGACGGGATTCTGCGCGCTGCTCCTCACCCGTACGGCCGTCGCCGACCCCTATCCGCCTCTTCAGCCGCTTATCGATGCCGCGGCGCCCAACGCCCTGGTGATGCCGGCGCCCGGCACCTATGCGGGACCGGTGCGCATCGACAAGCCCCTGACCCTCGATGGTCAGGGGCAGGTGACCATCGACTCGGGCGGAAAGGGCTCGGTGGTCATCCTCGACACCGACGGGGCCACCCTTAAGAACCTGCAACTGCGGGGCTCGGGAAGCTCCCACAACGACATCGACGCCGGGGTCCAGGTACGCGGCAACTTCAACGTCATCCGCGACAACCGAATCGAGGATTGCCTGTTCGGTGTGGACCTGCAGCAGTCCGCGCACAACAAGGTGCGGCGCAACCACATCAGCTCGAAGCCGGTGGAACTGGGTGTTCGCGGCGATGCCATCCGGCTCTGGTACAGTGTCGGCAACGAGATCACAGACAATACCGTTCGCAACTCGCGCGATACGGTGGTTTGGTATTCCAAAGACAACCTGATTGCCCGTAACGATGCCCGCGGTGGCCGCTATTCGCTGCACTTCATGTATTCCGAGCGCAATGAGGTTACCGACAACCACTACGAGAACAACTCGGTGGGTGTCTTTGTGATGTACAGCGACGCCGTGGTGCTGCGCAACAACACCATCACCCGCGCCAGCGGCCCCACCGGGGTGGGAGTCGGCGTGAAGGAAAGCTCGGAGGTGACCATCGCGCACAACCGTATCCTCTACTGCGCAACCGGTCTTTATCTCGACGTCTCGCCCTACCAGCCCGACACCACCAATCGCTTCACCAATAACCTGATTGCCTACAACGGGGTGGGGATTCGCTGGCTCAACGACTGGCAAGGCAACGAATTCCAGGGCAACCACTTCAAGGGCAACATCACCCAGGTGGTGGTGGAGGGCGGCAAGAGCGCCAACCGCAACCTCTGGCAGGGCAATCTCTGGGACGATTACGAGGGTTTCGATCGGGATGCCAACGGCATTGGCGACACCCCCTACGAGCTCTACGCCTATGCCGACCGCGTTTGGATGGACGTGCCCGCGGCCCAGTTCTTCAAGGGCTCGCCAATGCTGGAAGTGCTCGATTTCCTGGAGCGGCTGGCGCCGTTCAGCCAGCCCGACCTGATCCTGCGGGACGAAAAACCGCTGCTGGTGGCCGCGGCCGCACCGCTCGCAGGCAGCTCCGGAACCCCTCGACCCGCCAGCGAGCCGCAACCCCAGGGGCAGACACTCGGGGAGCCATCCCCGCCGACCAGCGAGACCCCATCGCCGGAGAGCGCCTACGAGCAGCTCAAGCGTTCCCTTGGCCAACCCTAGGGCGCATGCCATGATCCCCAGAGACGAGACCCCCAACGCACCCGCCGATCCCGCGGAGGCCCTCCGTCCGCAGGCCTTACCCCAGCGCCCTCGGACAGACGCGCGGCCGGGAAATCGGGCGTCCAAGCCCACCGGTAAGCCACCCACCACGGCCAAACGCCGCGAGCAGAGCCGGCGGGAGTTTCTGCGCACCGCGGTGCTCGCCACGGGTATGGCGGGCCTCTCGCTTCTGGGGTTGCTACCGGTGGCCGGCGGTGCCGGCGCCCGCCTGCGGCCGCCCGGCGCCATCAAGAACCTGCTCGATGAGCAGCGCTTCCTCGCCGCCTGCATCAAGTGCGGCCAGTGCGTTCAGGTGTGCCCGGTCGAGGCGATCAAGCTCGCGGACCTCACCGACGGTGTCGGGGTCGGCGTTCCCTACATCGAGGCGCGGGCCCAGGCCTGCGACTTCTCCTGCGATGGGCTGCAATGCGTGCTCGCCTGTCCCACCGGAGCGCTGACCCACGAGATCAACTACCCAGCCCAGACCCGTATGGGCTTTGCCCGCCTTTCCCGCCCCGAGGCCTGCCTGGCGGCGCAGGGCCGCGGGTTCAAGGGCCAGGCGCGGGGGCCTCAATTCGCGGGGCGGCTACGTTACGCCGAGGTGGATCGTTGGAACCCCATCCTGGTGGCCGATCACCCCTATGAGCTTGAGCTGTGTAATCTGTGCGTGCGCCAATGCCCCATCGAGATCCGCATCGCCGATTGCGCCCAGGGCAAGCCGCCCTCAGGGGACCGCAACCAGTGTCCGCCCCGCTCGGCGATTGCGCTGGAGCCGATGGCAGGGGCCGAAGGCAACCGGCGAATTCCGGTGGTTAAGGATGGCTGCGTCGGGTGCGGGGTGTGCGAGATGATCTGCCCGGTGGAACCGGCGGCCATCGTCATCGACATTCACAAATCCGCAAAGATCGCCTGAGGAGACGCGGGCACCAGAACCCTCGGCCAGCCACCAGAGTCGGTAACCGATCATGAACTACGTCATCGAATCCCTGCGCCAGCTCCTCGGCGCCCCGCCGAGCAAACCGGACCCCGCCCAGGTGCTACCGGAGGTCACCGAGACCTATGCGGAGAAGCGCCAGCAGAAGCTCACCCGGGAAATGCTCCGGGCCAAGGAGGCCGAGCGCGACGCGCACAAGGACCGGCACAAGTGGCGTAATCGACGCTGGGCCACCCTGATCATCGTGAACCTGCTGTTCCTCTTGTCCTACTACCTCGATGTACAACTGCTCGAAGGGGCACTGACCGCCTCGCGCTTCATCGGTTTCCACTTCGCCGACCTCAACTCCGCGCTCCAGGTGATGCTGGCCTACAAGCACCTGGTGCTGAACTTGGTGATCGGTACCCTCACCGTAGTGGTGCTCTGGTGGCTACTCGGGGGGCGCACCTTCTGCTCCTGGGTCTGTCCCTACCACCTGCTGGCCGAAGGGGCGGAGAAGCTCCATCTCTGGCTGGCCGCCAAGGGCCTGGCCCGGGACCTGCGCTTCCATCGTGGGGTGCGCGCAGTGTTTTACCTCCTGTTTGCGCTGCTCGCGCTGCTCACCGGCTACACGGTGTTCGAGACCCTCTCCCCCACCGGCATCCTGAGCCGCGCCCTGATCTACGGCCCCGGGGTGGCACTGCTTTGGGTGGCGGGCCTGCTCACGTTCGAGGTCTTCGTCTCCCGCCGCGCCTGGTGTCGCTACGTGTGCCCGATCGGGATCACCTATGGCCTGGTGGGCCTGGTCTCACCGGTGCGGGTGCAGTACAACGTGCAGAACTGCCACCACGAGGGGGACTGCCGCAAGATCTGCCTGGTCCCGCATGTCCTCGATGTCACCATCCGCGGGCGCGCCACGCGTATCGACACCGATATTGGCGCCGACTGCACCCGCTGCGGGCTCTGCGTCGACGTCTGCCCGACCAGCTCGCTCAGCTTCAAGATCAAGGGCCTGGACAAGGCCCTGTAATCCCGAAACTTAGGGGCACCTGCGGCCATGATGCCAGATTCCTCCGTTACCGGTTGCATGCCCCCTTCGACCAGGCTCAGGGCAGACCTCGCAATGGCCGCCGCGCGTCCTATCGGGACAAACGCTACGGAATGGGCAAAGCAAGCCAATGGGTAAAACACCGCTCGTGCCCAGTAGGCGCTACGTGGCGCATCGAGGGTCGAAGTCGCGCCAACGGTGGTTTCTCCAATGATTCGCTTTGAGGGGGTCCGCAAGCGGTTCCGGCGCCAGGAGGTGCTCAAGGGCATCGATCTCACCATCGGGCGGGGTCATCGGGTGGCCCTGGTGGGCTCCAACGGCGCGGGGAAGACCACCCTGATCCGCTGTCTGCTCGGGGAGTACAACTGCCAGGGGCGGGTGAGCGTCGACGGACTCGAGCCCCGGGTACACCGCCGCGAGGTTCTGTCCAAGATCGGCTTCGTACCCCAATTGCCCCCCCCACTGAAGATGCCGGTGAACCAGCTCCTGCGCTTCAGTGCCGCAGTGTGCAACACCAGTCCCGCCGGCATGGAAGCCGTGGCCGAGCGCCTTGGGCTCGACGTCGGGCATTTTCGCCATCAACCCTTCGTCAAGCTCTCGGGGGGGCAAAAGCAGAAGCTCCTCATCAGCATCGCGCTGGGCCGCAGCACCGAGCTTCTGGTGATGGACGAGCCCGCGGCCAACCTCGACCCCGAG
>JAEHCY010000297.1 GCA_016880695.1 Chromatiaceae bacterium
AGACCCCCGAGGGACGAACTGGCGCAGCCAGTCCAACTTTTGCGACCGAAGTCCTCGATCGCCTCCCAGCCATCGGCGCCACTGATGACAGCGCAGATCGTCAGTAGCACGATATCGGCCAACTCGTGGAGCTTGTTGCGGTCGATCCGGGGATCTTCCAGCGGCGCAAAATGCTCAAGGATACTTGCAGACATGAGAAACTCCGGATGTTGTTTCTCTAGTATTATCAGCAACCAATTGCTATACAGCAACTTTATGCGCGCTCGCCCTGGCCGGTTCGAAAACTGCCTTCACCCAATCCAAGCCCCGCCCGAAGTCTGGCTTGAACCTAAACCGTCTGTTGGGTTAGCTTATGTCGGTGCGATTCTCCCAGGCAGATACCGACAGCGGTTTTGTCATCCAGCGCTATGAGCCGGGGTGCATTGTCGTCAACGAGCGCGAGTTTCGCGGCAGTTTCATCGTCTCCCCGCAGCGGCTGGTACCGCAGTGGCGACCACGCCAGATTGCCGAGCTGACCGCCGAGGATCTTGCCCCTGCACTCGATCTCAGTCCCCAGATTCTGCTACTGGGCACCGGCCGGCTGCAGGTATTTCCGCGCCGGGGACACCTCACCAGTTCATTGCCGCGGGATATCGGCCTGGAGATCATGGACACCGGAGCTGCCTGCCGAACCTATAACATCCTGATGTCGGAAGGTCGTCGCGTGGCCGCCGCACTGATCATGCTCTAACCGGCGAGGTCGATCTCCGGCCGACCCCGCGCCATCGCCATCGACGTGGGTCCACTGATGGAACGACGTATCTTTCTCGGTGTCCTCGGCGCCACCCTGCTGGGACTGGCCGCCACCATCCTCCTGCCCGGGGGGCGATCGGCAGACCCTTCCCCCAAGCTACCCTGGGATATCCGGATCGCGGCAGACGACAGCCTGGAGGTTCTGGGGCTGCGCCTGGGAGAGTCGTCCCTACAGGCGGCACGACAACTGTTCGAGGAAGAAGGCAAGGTGAGCCTGTTCCGGGTGGGCGACCGGGGCTTCGCGGTCGAGGCCTTTTTTCAGCAGGTGAACCTGAGCGGACTGCGGGCGGATATCGTCCTGGCACTTGAGGTCCCCCCGGAAACGCTCGAAGCCTTCTTCCAGCGGGGGCTTAGGATCAGCAAGGCCGAAAGCGGCGCCAGCAAGGTGACTCTGGCGCCCGAGGATCTGGCCAGCGTAGCCGAGGTCCCGATCAAGCAGATCACCTACCTGCCTGTGGCCAAGCTCGACCGGGATCTGATCGCCCTCCGCTTCGGCGAGCCGAGCGAACGGGTTCCCGAGGCCGACTCGCCCTTCACCCACTGGCTCTACCCAGGGCGGGGGCTGGATATCGCTTTCAACGCCCAGGGACAAGCCGTGATGCAGTACGTACCTCTAAGAGATTTCCCGAAACTCGTCGAGCCATTGCGGCGACAATCGACCTCCGGGAGCAGCCCAGCAAGCCGAGCAAATCCCTGATCCGGCCTCGCCACAACGCCGTCCCGGAGAGCCCAGGAGTTCCTTGCCAGGAGCGGTCGTCAGTGGGACCGCGGGGTCTTGTCGGCCTTACCTGCCGCTGGCGATTGCGCCACAGTGATCCCTCGTCCCGCCATGGGCGGCTTCGCCGCCGTGCACTCGGTTCCGGTGGTCGGGGACTGATCGGACGGCCGCTGGCCGTCTTTGCTCTCCGGGGCGGCATCCTCTCGCGGTGCTGTTGGCGCTGGTTTGTCAGGCGGCAGGTCCTCATCCATGAGGATGCGGTATGCGTCCCCTTCCATGTCGTCGAATTGCCCCTTGCGGGCCGCCCAGAAGAACACCCCGACCATCAGCAGGCCCAACAGCAACATGCCCGGGATGATGCCGTAGATAACTTCCATTAAGTTTTCGAAGACGCTGTGCTGAGGGGTGTCTGGAAGAGGCGCCTGTCCAGCGTCCTCAGCGTTTGGCCGACGCTTGCGCGGTCGGGCGAAACAGGGTCCGAATCCGTGCGGAATTGCCAATCACCGCCAGCGAACTGATCGGCATGGCAATCGCGGCCACCAAGGGTGTTATCAGCCCCATCATTGCGAGCGGCACCATGATCGCATTATAGAGAATCGAGATACCGATGTTCTGGCGGATGGTTCTGAGGGTGCGCCGCGATAGGGCCCATGCCTGGTGGACCCGCCCCAGATCGCTGCTCATCAGCACAATATCGGCGCTCGCGATGGAGACGTCGGTTCCGCTGCCCATGGCGATACCGACGTCCGCGCGTACCAGTGCTGGCGCATCGTTGATGCCATCGCCGACCATGGCCACCCGGTGCTGTCCCCGCTGGAGCCCGGCGATCACCCGCTCCTTCTCTTCCGGCAGCACCTCGGCGATGACCTCGACCCCACCGAGCTGAGCGGCGATCAGTTCCGCGATCCGCTGCCGGTCGCCGGTGAGCAACGTGACCCGGTTACCCTCGGCCTTGAGGCGCGAGATGACCTCGGGGGCCGCCTTCCGCAGTCGATCTTCCAGGCCGAGCAACAAGCGCTCTTCCCCGGCGAGGGCACAACGCACCGAGAGCAACCCCTCGGCTGTCCACTGCTCCGCCATCTCGCCGAGGGTGGGTACAACAGCCACCCCCTCCTGCCGCAGCCACAACTCGGTACCCGCGTGCACCCAAACCCCATGGACCAGCGCCTTGATGCCCAGGCCCGGGCGCACCACCAGCTCCCTCACCTCGTGCCTCTGGGAGGAAACCCCGAACGCCTCACCAAGCCGCAGGATCGCCCCCCCCACCGGATGCTCGGAGAACCGTTCCATGGCCGCCACGGGGGCGAGAACGGCAAGTAACTCCTCGGCTGGCCCCCCTTGCTCACTTGCATCCCAGCTCACCGACAGGCCCTGCACCCGACTGACCGAGGGCCTTCCCTCGGTGAGGGTTCCCGTCTTGTCGAACACCACATGATCGATGCCGGAGAGGCTCTCCAACACCGCGCCGTTCTTGATCAGAATCCCGTGCTTGGCCCCGAGACCCGCCGCCACCGTGATCGACATCGGAGTCGCCATGCCGAACGCGCAGGGGCAGGTGATGATCAACACCGCCGTTGCCGACATCAAGGCGAGTTCCAGGTCCTTGGGCAACCAGACCAGAAAGGTGACTGCGGCGAGGCTGAGGGTGACCGCCACGAACCAGGGAACCACCCGGTCGGCGACACATTGGATGGGCGCCTTGCTGATCTGCGCCTCCTCCACCAACCGGATGATACGGCCCAGCGCCGTATCCCGAAGCATTCCCCGGACCTCGATGTGCAGCACGCCGGGGCCGTTGAGGGTCCCCGCGGCGACGCTGGCGCCGGAAACCTTGTGTACGGGCACCGATTCGCCGGTCAGCATGGACTCATCGACGCTGCTCTCGCCCGAGAGCACCTTGCCGTCCACCGGGATCTTCTCACCCGGGCGCACCAGCACCGTCTCCCCCAGCTTGAGCGCCCGTACGGGCACCAGAACCTCTTGCTCGCCGCGCCAAGCGGTCGCGACCTTAGGCTGAAGATCAAGCAGCCGATGGGTGGCCACAACGGCCTGGCGCTTTGAAATCGATTCAAGGAACCGTCCGACCAGGATCACAAACAGGAAATTGACCACTGTATCCCAGTACACATCCCCGATCACCGATCCGCTCAGGGTGATGTAGAAGGAGTAGAGGTAGGTAATACTCGCACCGATGGCAATGGGGACGTCCATCGACAGGTGCCGGCTGCGCAACCCCGACCAAGCACCCCGGAAAAACGGGTATCCCGAGTAGAGCAGGGTCGGTGTGGCAATAGCGAGGCCCACCCAGTGAAACAGTCCGCGGAACTCACCTCGGTCGGCGCCCGAATACAGCGCGATGGAGATCCACATCAGGTTCATCATCGCGAAACCGGCGAAGGCCATCCGATACAGCAGGGCGCGGTTCTGCCGCCGCACACCGCCTTCGGCAGCCTCGGGGTCGAAGGGCACCGCCGCATAGCCGATCTCACCGAGCCGGTGCAAAACCCCCGATAGACTGATTCGCTGGTTGTTCCATTTCAGCCGCAGCCGCCGACCGGTCATATTCACCCGCGCATCCTGCACTCCCGGCAGGGCACCCAGGGTTTGCTCGATGAGCCAGACACAAGCCGCGCAGTGGATTCCCTCCACCAACAGATGGATCTCACGAACCTCGCCGAGACCCTCGACGAATTCCTCCTGCACCTCGTCGAGATCGTAGAGCGCGAGTTGCTTGGGCACTTCCGGTGGGGGACCGAAAGGGGTTCCTTCGGAGGTACGCCGGTAGAAACTTTCGAGGCCGGCGGCGTAGATCGCCTCGCAGACCGACTTACAGCCGGAACAACAGAACTCCCGCTCCGCCCCCGCCACATCGACACGCAGGGTGGCGGCTTCGGCCACCGGTAATCCGCAGTGGAAGCAAAGGGAGTCGGCGCCCAGCGGAGGCTCGCTTAGGCTGTGCCTCGGCGACGGGCACGAACGCTCAGGGACGGGCGACGGCGACGCGCTGCCCGTGATTGTTCTCGTATTCGCCCTGCTTGAGGCTGACCAGCACGTCCCACACCCCGATCAAGGGGAAACTGACGTCGGTGCGGTAACGGCCAGGGGCTTCGCGCTGCATTGGCAGGTGAAAATCGTGGCTCGCATCCGAAGGCCGATACACATAGAGGGTGGCAGACTCGACCTCGATCGGCACGCCCGCCTGGTCCACCAAAGAGACGCCCAGGGGGCTGGATCGACCGGCCACCAGGTCAACAGGGACATCGATTCGCGTGTGCCAGCCCGGATCGCGGGATAGCTTCGAAAGCATCGTCTGCTCATAGTGCTGGCCCCGATCATAATAATCGGCCACCACAAGCCCCGGGTTGGTGCGGATGGCCAAGACCACCATCGCGGCGTTGGCCGTCAGCACGACGGCTATCAGTGCCACCCATCCGATGACCCAGGGACTGCGCCAGGCAGATATCTTCCTATCGACTGTTTCGCTCATACCCTTCCTCGGCGTCTAGCGACGGAACCAAACTTTCGCCCCCCGCCCGACGCCGAAGCGCTCAGCGGCGGGGGCCAATGAACACGCTGTCCCTCTGGCTGCGGACGGTCTCTCCCCCAGATCGCACTCCCTCCGCGAAAAAGGTTATTGACTGGGACTCCTGCGTCACGCTAGCGAGAGGCACCCTCACCAGCACCGTGGCGGAAGTGACTTCCCCGTGGCGCGCCGTGACCGCTTTCTCTGCCCCCACCACTTCGAGGTCCCGCGGCCCGGAGGCACTGATCTGTACGCCGATATCCGCCGTTGTCTTGTTGAGCAGCTTGAGCGTGTACTTGTTCTGGATCGCCCCGCTGCTCAGGGCCACAAACAGCGGCTGACGCTCGTGCAGCACCGCCAGATCGATCGGGTCGAGTGAGGTCAGGCCGTAGATGATACCAGCCCAGGCAGCCGCAAGGATGCCGAAGTAGATCCAAACCCGCGGGCGTTTAAGAAGGGCCTTGGTGGGTTTACCCTCCAGCTCGTCCAGCGACGCGTAACGAATCAAACCGGCCGGGCGACCCAGCTTGACCATCACGGCATCGCAAGCATCGATACAGAGGGCGCAGGTGATGCAGCCCTCCTGTTGCCCATGACGAATGTCAACCCCGGTAGGGCAGACCGCCACACACTGCTTGCAGTCCACGCAGTCTCCGGTGGTGCGGTTCTGCTCCGTCTCTCCCCGCTTCAGGCGCCCCCGAGGCTCGCCGCGGAGCCCATCGTAGCTCGGAAGCAGGGTGGTTCGGTCGATCATAACCCCCTGGATCCGTGCATAAGGGCAGAGCCAAAAGCATGCCTGCTCGCGAAGGAACCCCGCGAGTGCGTAGGTTCCCGCCGAAAACAGGGCCACGGTGATGTACGCCGCCGCCGCGGCTTCACCCGAGAAGAACCGCGCGAAGAAACTCGGCGCATCGGTAAACCAGGAGACGAAGGAGTAGCCGGTCAGAAACCCGATGACGAGCCAGATGCCGTGCTTCGTCGCCTTGATGGCAACCTTGCGTGGGCTAATCGGCTCCTCGTCAAACTTCCGCCTCTTCTGAGGCGGGCCTTCCAGCTTCTCCTCGATCCAGGTGAAGACGTCGGTCCATACCGTCTGGAAACAGAAGAACCCGCACCACACCCGCCCCGCAAGCGTCGTTGCCACCGCGAGGAGAATGGCAAAAAACAGCAAGAGCAGCGAGAGCATCCACAGGTCCTGGGGCAGTACCGTCGCACCGAACAGATGGAACTGCCGGTTGGGGATGTCGAAGAGGACCGCCTGGCGTCCGTCCCAGCGAAGGTAGGGTCCGAGGAAGAACACCAGCCAAGTCGCGGCGGCCAGCCACTTCAACAGCCGCCACTTGCCGCCGACGCGCTTCGCATGGATGGTCTCGCCACCTGCGTTGATGTTCCAATGCGCCGCCTCGGCATAGATCGCTTCAACGGCAGCACTCGCCCGGGCACTCGCATCTTGGCTCACAAGAGTTCTCCTCAGACCTTACCGAACCAAACCCAACAGCCGAACGCCCCCCTTGAGACCCCCGACGTGAGGGTTACGTTCCCCGTAGCGGTTTGCAACCGCGCGATATTCTAGCCATCAGGCATCGTCGCCCCATTGCGAAAGCGCAATCGAATCCCGTACCCACTTGGAAACCCTTAATGAAAAAGGGGGATGCAACTCCCCCTTAGCGATTAACGAACGGCAGAAGGCTGACTACTTCTGTCCTGTTCTATGGGCCTCCGCATCGCGTTTCATCAGTTGACGAATCTTGAACCCGAGAAAAACCACGATCACAACCGCAATGGCTACGCTCACGATCGAACCTATCAACACGGCATCATAGTGCATTTGATCGTCCCCCTTCTCGCCGGGCACCAGCGCGGCCTCCCCGCACTGGTGCGCACCAATTGCCTCTAAACTACTTCCCGCCGCCCAACTGATGGACGTAGGCGGCGAGGATCTTGATCTGATCCGGGGAAAGTTTCCCGGTTTGACCGAATGCCGGCATCACGGCCTCCCGCGTGTTGGGCTGGCCCACCTGGTTCACCCCGTTGGCGATGGTCCGCTTGGCACTCTCGAACCCGCCCGGTTGGAAACGCCAGATACCATCGAGGAGATTGGCCGCCCCAACGGTCATCACCGTACCGTCCGGCAGGGTGGCCAGAACGCCGTCGCCGTTTGGCCCGTGGCAAGCCACACAGCCCTTGCTCCGATAGAGCGCGAGAGCCGGTTCGTCGGCCTTCTTGCCCTGACTGAGATTCACGACCATATGGGCTAGTTGATCAATCTCCTGCTCAGTGAGCGTACCCACATGGGCCGGCATCGCACCCTGCCGCCCCAGGGTGATGGTTTCAGAGATTTTCGCGATACCGCCGCCATAGAGCCAGTCGTCGTCCGCCAGGACCGGATAACCGGGGTTCCCCTGGCCACCGCTGCCGTGACAAGCGGCGCAGTAGTCGCCGAAGAGCACCTTGCCACGGGCCTGGGCGTACTGCCGTAAACCCGGGTCCGCAAGGACAGCCGCCGCATCCAGGCTCTTGATCTTCTGCTCATGCTGAGCGCGAACCGCATCCACCTCCTTGAGGCCGTCCTTATACTCGCCAATCTGGGTCCAGCCCAGGATCCCCTTGGTCGGTTGCTGACCCATGGGCCACATGGGATACAGAACCCCGTACCCCACCCACCAGATCACTGACGCCCAAAAGCCTATCATCCACCAAGACGGTGGGTTATTGTTCAGCTCACGCAGGTTTTCATCCCACACGTGGCCGGTATTGTTTTCACCCGGAAAGGGATTATGCTCCGCCATTTTTTTCTCCGCGTTCATTGGTGTCCTCGTCCAGAGGCAGGAAGCGTTGCGATTCGAACCTCTCCCTATTCTTCGGACGCAGGACGTAAATATAGAGCCCCACCATTAGGAAGAAGATGACGACGGTCACGATCATGCCGATCCAATCATTCGTCGTCATCGCCGCCCAGTCGGTGTGGAAATACTCCTTCAAGCTACTCACGGTAGGCCACGTCATCCTTCAGCTTGACCATGGTACCGAGTACCTGCAGGTAGGCCACCAACGCGTCCATTTCCGTCTTTCCTGCCACTTCGGTGGTCGCTGCCGCGATATCCGCGTCGCTATAGGGCACGCCGATGGCTCGCATTCCGCGCATATGGGCCTGAATGCTGGCCGGATCGACCACCGCATTGTCCAGCCAGGGGTAATTGGGCATCACTGACTCCGGAACCAGAGAGCGCGGAGCGCGCAGGTGGCCGCGCTGCCAGTCGTCGGAATACTTGCCGCCGACCCGGGCCAAATCCGGCCCCGTGCGCTTGGAGCCCCATTGGAATGGATGATCGAACATCGACTCGGACGCCAGGGAATAGTGGCCATAGCGCTCACGCTCATCGCGGAACGGACGGATCATCTGCGAATGGCAGGTGTAGCAACCCTCGCGCTGATAGATGTCTCGCCCCGCCAGCTCGATCGCCTTGTAAGGCCGAATCCCATCGCCCGCCTTCCATTGTGAGAGGGGCTTGCGCTGATCCGACTTCACGTCGTGCTGCCAGACGATCTCAGG
>JAEHCY010000298.1 GCA_016880695.1 Chromatiaceae bacterium
AATGGTCTGTTGGGGGGTCCTTCGGCCCTTCGCTCGGCGCCCTCTCAGGGGCTTCCTCGCTACTACGGCCTCCGCTGACTTCTCGTCCTCTCTCAACAACGAGATCTCCCCGGGTAAGGTCCCAAGACTTTCGGACCCTGCCGCCAGGCTCTACCTGATGGGTCTTTCGGTGACTGTCGGATTTCGCGTCCCCTAGCACGCTCATCGCCCGCACCCCGCCTCGCTGCCGGGCACGTGTTCCTACGGCCGTGCCTTTGCTCCACGCTCCTTTTAGCTTGCCCTCACGGCTTGCGCCTTGCGCTTCACTACGGTTGCTGTCACTGCTTCCGGTTACCTCCTCTCAGGTCACAAGTCTTGGCCCATGCCGGGTACACTAGGTCTGGCGTTAACCGCCATCGAACTTCTGGCCCGCTACCACAAGATTCGGTTTCTTGCTTTACCGGCTCCGCCCATCACGCCGCGCACCGCGGCGGCATCTGGCTCGCCGTTACGCCGCCGCATCCCGCTTCACGCCCAAGAGGCGGGAAGGCTCGGCCAGCGCCGGCCGGGCCCACCCTCCGAGATCAGGGGCTCAGGCGCCAAACGTCATTATCGATGAGGTAGGCATTCGCCTCGGTGGGGAAGCCGAAGCGTTCACGGTCGCCACCAAAGGTCATGATCGAGGGCCGCAGCCCGGTGCGACCGCCCGAAAAGACCAAGGCGTCGAAGTCGTATTTCATGTCGGCCGGGCTCGCCCCGCTCCAGGGTGGCGAAGCAGGAGAAGTGAGCTCCGTCCGGGTCTTCCCGTCGCGGCCCGACCAGATATCGGTGGGGTTCGCGGGATCGGTGGGATCACAGGGATCCTCGCCGTAGCCCCCGAAGCAGACGATCTGGTCCAGGAGGACGACGCACTGGTGGCCCGGCCGCGGTGACCAGCCGGCCGACGGTGTCACTTCCTCCCACGACGCACCGTTGCGCGAGCGCCAAACGTCGTTGAAGTAGAGCGTCTCGGTCGCCGGTTGGCAGGGGCTCACGGGATCGAATCCGCAGGTGAAGCCCCGCTCACCGCCGAGCAGGTAGATGTAGCCGTCCTTGGAGACGACGGCCGCGCCCGCCCGCGGTGTCCACATCAATGGATCGTGCGAAACGTTGGCCCGCACCTCAGCCCACGTCCGTCCGTCACGCGACATCCACACGTCGTTGAATAGTTCACGGCCCGTGCCACCGGTCGAGGCGTCGTCGCCCTGGCTACCGCCGAGGACGTAGATTGCTCCGTGATGCACGACGGCGGACAAGCCCGCCCGGCCTTCCCAAGGCGCGTCGTTTGTCTCCGCAATCCACGTGATGCCTTCCTTGCTGCTCCAGACATCGTCGAAGAACGTCGAGTCGGGAAGCAGCGGCAGGCAGAGCACGCCAAGCGTGCAGCATACCGCAATTGTCCGGGTAAATCGGGTTGAACTCATCCGCTCCGCGGGGCTTACCGGAGACATTCCGAAGGGCCAATGGATTGGCAATAGTCCGCCCCTGCATCCATTACCGATCCCGGCCGCTACCCCAGCAAGCCGCGCCCCATCGTCCAAACTCGCCTGCGACCCAATCCGGGTCGTTGATCGAGGATCGGACCATCTCACCCCTGCGTCAACGCATGATCAAGGCCATGCAGATGCGTGGCTTCTCCCCGCGCACCCAAGACACCTATCTCGGCGCCGTGCGCGACCTGGCGAAGTTCACCCGGCGCTCGCCGGATACCCTGGACCGGGCGGATCTCAAGGGCTACTTCGAGCACCTGGTGGTCGAGCGCAAGCTGGCCCCGGCCAGTGTGCGGCTGTCCTATCAGGGCATCCGCTTCCTCTACCGGGAGGTATTGGCCTGGCCGGTTCTGGACCTGGAGGTAGACCTGCCCAAGCGCCCCCAGCGCATCCCGGGGCTGTTGACCCGCGCCGAGGTCGCCGCGATCTTGGACGCCTGTCCCGATGTCCGCTACCGCACCATGCTCGCCCTGTGCTACGGCTGCGGGTTGCGCCTCTCGGAGGTGCTGTCCGTGCGGGTGGCCGACATCGACAGCGAGCGGGCGCTCCTGCGCATCACCCAGGGCAAGGGGGCCAAGGATCGCCTGGTGCCGATCTCCCCGACCCTGCTGGAGCAGTTGCGTACCTATTGGAAGCTGTAGCGCCCCGCTGATTGGTTGTTTGCCGGGCGCACCGGCGAGCCGCTGTGCCCGACCAGCTTGCAGAAGGCCTTCACGCAGGCCAACCGCAAGGCCGGGGTAACCAAGGTCGGCGGTATCCATGGTCTGCGCCACGCCTACGCTACCCACCAGTTGGCCGCCGGGCTGCCGGTGGAGCGCCTGCAACGGCTCATGGCCACAACGACATCCACACCACCCTGCGCTATGTGCACTGGGTCCCGACTGCCAAGGAGGGCTCCGGGGCCCTGGACCTGATCGCCCAGTTGGAGGCCATCCATGCCTAGGCCCTCCCTGCAAGCGCTCGTGCGCGCCTGTCTTGGGGAGAAGGCCGAAGCCGGCTTGAACCCCCGCCAACGCCAGGTCTGCCATCACATCCTGGACTGTCGCACCGCGGCCCTGGGCGGCTTCGCCCTGGAATGCGACCAGTGCCAGGACCGCGCCTTTCTCTACCACGCCTGCCGCGACCGGCATTGCCCGCGCTGCCAGCGCCGGGCCTCGCTGGATTGGTGCGAGCGCCAGCGCGCGGCGGTCTTGCC
>JAEHCY010000299.1 GCA_016880695.1 Chromatiaceae bacterium
CTGCATGTCGAGCATCTTCTCGATCAAGGCTTGTTTCTCTCTCTTCAACGCTTCGATATCGCTCATCGCTATTCCCCCAAATCGGTCTCTTGGTCCAGATGTTCGCGGCAAAGGCGGGTTTATCAACAATCGGTAATATACCACGACTGCTGTGTCACCGGACAAGCACCGGGCCGCTATCCCATCGGGGATAGGCGGCCCTCAGCATACGCAGCGCGGGCCAGTGGAGCCATGCAGACGCAGTGAGCCGACCAATTGCGCCACCGAGCCCAGCGCGTGCCGCTCCAGGTAGTCGGAGATGCCCTGATTGATCTTGCGGCATACCAAAGGATCGTAGAACAGCGCCGTGCCCACACCCACCGCGGATGCGCCAGCGATCAGGAACTCCAGCGCATCGGCTGCCGTCTGCACGCCACCCTGGCCGATGATCGGCACGCCGTGGGGGCGACAGACCTGGTAAACCTGGTGAACTTTGAGTACCGCGATCGGCCGAATCGCCGGTCCGGAGAGTCCACCCTGGTTGTTGCCGAGCACCGGTGAGCGGCGCTCGACGTCGATGGCCATGCCCATCAGGGTGTTGATCACCGAAAAGGCATCGGAGCCGGCCTCGAGGCAGGCTCGGGCGCCCGTGGTGATATCTGTCTGGTTGGGCGAGAGCTTGGTGATCAGGGGCTTGCGGGTGGCAGCGCGACAGGCTGCCACCACCTGCGCGGCCATGACGGGGTCGTTGCCGAAGGCCACCCCGCCCTGCTTGACGTTCGGGCAGGAGATGTTGATCTCCATGGCGTCGATGGGAGAGTCGTCGAAGCGACGGGTTACCTCGCGGTACTCCTCCACCGTTGACCCCGAGACATTGGCAATGAAGCGGGTTTCGCTGAAATCAAGGGTTGGCAGGATGTCGCGTACGACCACATCGACGCCGGGGTTCTGCAGGCCGATGGCGTTGAGCATCCCCGCCGGTGTCTCGTAGACACGGTGCGGAGGATTACCCAGGCGGGGTGCAAGGGTGGTACCTTTCAGGCACACGGCACCCGCGTCCTGGTTGGAGAATCCTTGTACCCGCGTGTACTCCTCGCCGAACCCAACGCAGCCCGACAACAGTACCAGCGGGGTATTGAAACGAAGGCCGCAGAAGTCGATCTGCAGGCGGGGGTTGGCTGGCTGGCTCATCGGTGTGCCCTGTTGTGGCTTACTGCGGTTTGGGGCGGCGTAACGGTACCGGCGCCGTTGAGGTCGAAGGTATGTTCCGGGTAGTCCTCTATCAGCCCGAGATTCCTCCGAACACCGGCAACGTGATCCGACTTTGCGCCAACGCGGGTTGCCAATTGCATCTGATTCGCCCGCTCGGATTTGCTCTCGACGACCGCCGCCTTCGCCGCGCGGGACTGGACTATCACGAGTGGGTTGAGGTGCGCGAGCACAACAGCTTTTCGGATTTTCTCGGCCGCGAGGCCCCGCAACGGCTCTTCGGATTCACCACCGGTGCGACCATCCCTTACACTCAGGTTGTCTACGCACCGGGCGATGCGCTCCTGTTTGGCCCCGAGACGCGGGGCCTGCCCAGGGACATCCTGGAGCAGTTGCTTCCGGAGCAGCGTCTGCGCATTCCCATGCGCGGTGGCCAGCGTAGCCTTAATCTCTCCAACGCGGTCTCGGTGGTCGTTTTTGAGGCCTGGCGACAGCAGGGCTTCCACGGCGCCGGCTAGCGCTACCAGACCTCGGTCTTGCCCTCCCGCTCCAAGAGGTTATGGGCGGCCTGAGCGGGTGAGA
>JAEHCY010000300.1 GCA_016880695.1 Chromatiaceae bacterium
CTCGCGCGATCCAATATCACGGTGCTGATCAATGGTGAGTCTGGGACCGGTAAGGAATTGGTGGCGAGGGCGCTGCACCGCCACAGCCCGCGCCGCGATAGACCCTTTATCGCCCTGAACATGGCGGCGATACCCCGCGATCTCCTGGAATCGGAGCTGTTCGGACACGAACGTGGCGCCTTCACCGGTGCTCAAAACCGCCGGATGGGACGTTTTGAGCAGGCCGATGGGGGCACCCTATTTCTCGATGAGATCGGGGACATGCCTGCGGAGCTGCAGACCCGTCTGTTGCGGGTGTTGGCGGAAGGAGAGTTCTACCGGGTCGGGGGGATAGCACCGAGCAGAGTCGACGTGCGCATCATCGCCGCCACGCACCAGAATCTCGAGGAGTTGGTCGCCAAGGGTCGGTTTCGCGAGGATCTGTTTCACCGACTCAATGTAATCCGTATCCACCTACCCTCTTTAAGCGATCGCCGCGAGGACATCCCCCTGCTCGCAAGCCACTTTCTGGCCCAGGCCGCACTTGAGCTTGGTGTCGAACCGAAGGTCCTAACGGGGGAAACCAGCCGAATACTTCGGGAGCTGGATTGGCCCGGGAATGTGCGGCAATTGGAGAACACCGCGCGCTGGCTCACGGTGATGGCGTCGGGTCCAGAGATTCATCCATCAGACCTACCGCCCGAGCTCCGCAGGCAGGCGCAACCCGGAGGGCTTGAGGCAGCGGGCTGGGAAACCGCCCTACAGGCCTGGGCCAGCCAGCGGCTAGGCGCCGGGGAGACGGCGCTTCTCGAGACCGCACTGCCGGCGTTTGAGTCCATCCTGATCGAGACGGCTTTGGCGCAGACGGGCGGCCGGCGACAGGAGGCAGCGAGGCTCCTGGGTTGGGGTCGCAATACCCTGACCCGGAAGATTAAGGAGCTTGGACTCGGCGGCGACAACGGGCTGATCCACGGCGATGCGATCTAAGAGCCTCAAGGCTTGATTCCAGCAGCGGTTCCCCAGCTATCGGCAGCAGCGATCATTTTCGTGAGTCCACACCATGGATACCAGCAGTATCGAGTTACTCGGCTCTGTCGTCGATCGACTTGAGATCGTCGGCGCCGATCTCAAGGTGCATTTCTCGCGCGCCTACATCCTCCAGACCCTCGCCGGCTCCCTGGAGCGGACCCGATGGTGGCAGGCGGGGGAGCTGATATTGGAGGGGGTCTCGCTGGAGGGGGGGCTACCCTCCGGCCCCCTGGTGTGTGCGGGCGGCGAGGTTGGCGAGAGCATCTATACCTATCGAGACATGATCCCGCTTCCGCTCAACAGCCGAGGACATGTCCGTTGCGAGCTCCGCTTTGTCGGAGATCAGGCCCCGGTGGTGGCGGTCGGCCGGGCGGTGCGCTTGGTGATGCAGGACGTGCCCCGGTATATCGAGCACCTGCGCCCGGCGTGAGGCGATGGCCGGCGGACCCAAGGCGGGTCTCACCCAGAGGCGAGACGGTGCGCTCGGCGGGTGGTCTCCGGTAAGCGAAATCGAGGCGAGCAGGCCAGCACATATCCGATGGCCGTGTTCAGGCCGATGCGGTGGCCGATGGAGACGAAGAGCGGTTTGACCTGGGAACGTGTCCGCAGCACCGCCCCGATAACGGATCCAGCGTCCCACAGTGGTGCCCAGTCGCCCCGCGCCAAACCGGGCTCGGTGTGGGTCCCAACCAGACGGGTCTTGGCCACGCCAATGGTTGGAAGATCGGTGAGGACACCGAGGTGACAAGCCAGCCCAAAGCGACGCGGATGGGCTAGTCCCTGGCCGTCGCAGAGGATGAGGTCGGGGTTGAAATGCAAGCGCTCGAAGGCATCGAGGACCGCCGGGATCTCCCGGAACGACAGCAACCCCGGGATATAAGGGAACGAGGACGCCCGTCGCGCCAGGATCTGCTCCAGGACCTCCAGGCCGGGAAAGCCCAAGACGACGACGGCAGCCCGGGCCACCTTGCCCCCGTCTTCGAAACCGACGTCGATACCGGCTACGGAGCGGACTGATCCCAGCGCGTCCTCGGCGATTACCCGATCACCCAGACGCAGCTGTATCGCGGCGGCCTCGGTGGGGCTGGTGTCCCAGGGATGGACTTGGCGAACCGACACTATCTTGCTTCAGTCCGGGGAAGGGTTGTGGGCGCGTCAAGTCTAAGGCTAGCCCCAAAAGATGGCTTGGACCAGTGCGCATCCGCTGTCGGGATGCGCGGCGTTGTGGCTTCGCCGCAAGCGTTGCGGTTGGAAGCGTGTCCCCGGGGGGAGCTCCCGCCAGAACGCAAAAAGCCGCCCCACAAAGGGCGGCTTCGCGGCACTTGCACCGGTGGAGGGGCTCCACCAGCGCACCGAAGGAGGCTAGACTCGCGAGGACCCTACGATCTCATGGGCCAGATCGACCACCCGGTTGGCCATGTCCAGATACTCATGCCGGTAGGTTGCGAGCAAGCCGTCCGCGGATGCCCAGTAGTCCTTGCCGCTCACGCCGTGATCGTGTTCGTACTCGATGAACTGTTTCTGCATGTCGAGCATCTTCTCGATCAAGGCTTGTTTCTCTCTCTTCAACGCTTCGATATCGCTCATCGCTATTCCCCCAAATCGGTCTCTTGGTCCAGATGTTCGCGGCAAAGGCGGGTTTATCAAC